>NZ_FRBF01000006.1 GCF_900142545.1 Fibrobacter sp. UWT2
GGCTATACTGTTGCTTCCTTTGCCGGGAAGGGGTGAATAAAAACGGCGAACCTCCTTATCCTGCGCTCGCGAAGTGACTTTTTAAGGGTCAACTATATAGGACATGAGGCTAGCTTTGCCTCATCTCACCAGACCACATCGACGGATGCGTTGGTTTTTTATTTCGTGCAACATCACTCTGGTGCGTGGGATGTGAGTAAGCAAACCGGCGTTTCGGTAAGGTGCATCAAGAATTTGGGGGAGGAATAATATGAGAAGCATTCTACTTATCTGCTTATTTCTGCTGCTTGCCTGGGGGAATTCTTTGGCGGCTCCTGTCGCCTGGAATGTCAAGCCTTCAAAGAGTTTCTTTAAAGGGAACGGATCTTTGAGTGATCCCTATATTATTTCCTCGGTAGAAGATTTTGCTCTTATGGTGGCATACTCCACGGACTCGACAAAAAGAGGCCGTTCCTATATACTGGAAACGGATATCGTAATCAACGAAGGCAATGCCGCGAATTGGGGAACCAAGCCTCCCAAATACAAATGGATTTCTTTAGGAGATTCCTCGAGGGAAGCTTCTGTGTATTTGGATGGAAACGGACATACCATTAGCGGCCTCTATGTGAATTCCGAGAAGGATTATCAGGGGTTGTTCGGCAAGGTGCGTGGACAAATCAAGAACCTGAAAGTCGTTAATTCTTTTATCAAGGGTGGCAACTATGTTGGCGCTGTTGCCGGAAAAGTCAGAGGTTCTGACGGGGGGGTGGATAACGTATTTGTCGAAGCCATTGTAGAAGGCCAGGATTATGTGGGAGGCGTTGCCGGTCAGTCGTTCTATGACGATGACGGTGGGGCTGTTTCTAATGCCGTGTTCAAGGGTTCTGTAAAGGGACATTCCTATGTGGGTGGAATTTTTGGAGCTGGAAGTGCTGACTATAGTTCGTCTGCTTATTCTTCCCATTGCGACAATTATGGCTCCGTTGTTGGTTCTGGAAAGTATATAGGTGGTATTTTTGGACATTTTGAGATAGATGTGGCTGAAGCCGGCCTTAACAAGCTGAGAAATTTTGGAGCTGTTTCTGGAGCTGAGCATGTTGGGGGCATTGGTGGCGAATTGTACATAAATAGAGAAATCAAATTTGGGCATGACTATGAATTTTCGTATTTGAGAAACATGGGTGAAGTTTTTGGGGACTCTTATGTAGGAGGTCTTTTCGGAGAATACAGCCGAGGGAAAACTTCTAGTCCAAACGTCATTGAATATTCATATAATGCGGGACGGGTCAAGGGAAACGACCATGTAGATCCTCTGTTTACCCTTTACGGCGAAGATGTTGTCGCCAAGTGGCATTCGTACAGCTTTGCTGAAACTTATAAAGGTGATCTTGTTTTGCTTGACGAGCGAAAAACCTTAGAGGAACTGAATGATTATACAGATTCCCTGGGTGCATATTACATACCCGATACGGGTGCAACAAAGTTGAATGACGGATTTCCGATCCTAATCGAAGAGAATAAGAATTTTACGTACCTGAAAGGCTCCGGTACGTCGGATGATCCGTATTTGATTAGCAACATGGACGACTTGATTATGTTCGGCAAACATGCTCGCGCCGTAGATCGTGGCTACTATAAGCAAACTGCCGATATTATGTATGATACTTTGCGAAACTGGATGCCTGCAGTGGTGAAAGGTCTTATTTATGATGGCGATGATCATAAAATCATAAATTTTAAATCCGTTTGGCCTAATGGTTACGCTGGCTTTATCGACACTTCGTATTCTAGCTCCATTACTGTTAAAAATCTGGAACTTTCCAACGTGCATGTTGATGGTTATTATTTGGCCGGAGCCTTGGCTGCTCGTTTATATAATGCGAATCTTTCCAACATAAAGGTGTCTGGAAAAGTCGTGGCCCGGGGAAAAAGTGGATTGTTTTCCGGGAGTGGTTATGCTGGCGGTGTTGTTGGGCGGCTTCACTGGGGAGGAACCATAGATAATGTTGAAAACTATGCCAATGTGACGGGTCCGGAATATGCAGGGGGCATTTTGGGAGAAGGCTCTCTTTCTGTTTATCATTCAGCAAATTACGGAAACATTTACGCAGTAAGGTACGCTGGTGGAATATCTGGTGCTGGCGGGACGATGGTCTTTGTCAAGAATTATGGCAATGTCAGGGCTAATGAAGCTGGAGGTATTGCTGCCCGCGCTAGTAAAGTAATCGGTTCCTTTAACCGTGGACAGGTGAGGGGTGTCGAGGTGGGAGGCATTGCTTCCGAAGCTCGGATTCTGAGCCATGTTTATAACACAGGGAACGTCATTACGGATAGCCTTGAGGTTGGCGGAATGATTTTAGGCTATGGCTCCTCTTCGAGTACATCGATTGTGAATCATGCTTATTATGAAAAGAAAGGGAATTTTGGACTGTCGGGTTCGAAAAATATCTTTAGTATAGATTTTGCGGATACCGCAAGCTTTACTCAACAGCAGTTCCTGGAAAAAGATGTCGTCCAAAAAATGGGAGTTTATTTTGCTTACGATGAAAATGGTGAAAATGATGGATATCCTATTTTGTACGAAGGTTTCAAAGGTAAGGGAACTACGGATTCGCCGTACCTGATAAGCTCAAAGGAAGATTTGTATAGGCTGTCTTCTTTTGTGAAAGATTCGACGTTGGGTAATCTCTATCGGACTAAAAAATACAAGCTTACAAAAGATATCGTATTTGAAAGCTCCGATATTTGGGAACCGATAGGAAGTGTGTCGGCTTCGTTTGATGGTGAGTTTGATGGAGACAATCATATTATTTCGGGACTTAATGTAGATGTAACTGGCACGAAGAATCATATGGCCTCTCTTTTCAGCTATGTTACAGGTTCCATCATGAATCTTGGCGTGGTAAATTCAAAATTTGTCGGAGATACGGCGGCTGCAATTGCTTCTGTTCATTACGGTAGTAGCGTAAAGAATTGCTGGAATCGAAATTCTGAGGTAAAGGGCGATTCGGTTGCAGGTGGAATTGTTGCCGTGGCAACAAATGGCAGTACATTTGATAGAGTGTTTAATACTGGAACTGTGAACGGAAGCCATTTTGTGGGCGGAATTGTCGGTTATGTTAGGGGAAGTCGCTTTACTCTTTCCAATAGTTTTAATGTAGGCAAGGTTCAGGTGACGGATAACAGCAATGGCTCCCTGTCAACATTAATCGGGATTTCGTCTTTGAAAGATAACATGAAAATTCAAAAAGTATATACGACCTCGACAGTAAAGGCTGAAAGTGGTAATTATTCAGAGAGTGGCGAATTCGGTGTAAATATTTTCTATTTGCAGGGAGATTCTCAAGATTCCAATGGGCTTACTCAGGAATTCATGAAGTCTAAGGAATTTGTAGAACTTCTGGGCTCGGAATTTGAGTATGATTCTGCCAAGGTCAATAACGGCTATCCGATACTCATCAACAGCAAGGCCCTGTTCAAAAAAGCTCCTGGTGCGAATGACGAGCCTAAGATTGCCAAGAATATCCCGTTGTACAATGTTGCTGCAAGCCATGGTGCGATTGCCATTTCGGGTCTGGCCGGCAACGAGAAGGTGGCCGTTGTAAAGGTCAATGGAAAGGCCGCTTGGATCGGCCGTGCCACAGGAACCGAGCTTACTGTACACGTGAATTCACCCGGCATCTATTTCGTCAAAGTGAAGTCAATGGTGGCCAAGGTCTTGGTCCACTAAAAACATTTTTTCCCGGAGCACGCCTTCCGCAAGTGGCTTTATTCCGCGCTTTCCATTTCGTTGATCAGCTGGATATTGTACAGTTTTTGCACCTGTAAAATATCGAGGATGACGGCGATGCGTTCGTAAGTGGTTCCCTTGTCAATCTTGATGGCGACAGGGGATTTCTTATTCTGCACCGTAGCGGCTTTTTCGCGGAGCTCGTCTGACGTGCCACGCTGGCCGTTAAAGGCGAGTTCCGTCTCGGAAAGCTCAATGTACAGACCCTCGGGCGTGTCGCGCTTGGTTTCGGTCTGTGTTTCCGGCAGAATCAGCTTGAGCACCGATTCGTCTTGCTTGAAGACAGATGTCACCAGGAAAAACACTAGCAGCAAGAAGACGCAGTCGATGAGCGGCGTCATGTCGGGGCGGATTCGGCGGGTGCGCTTGGCCATTTATGCATCCTCGTTTGCGGAATCGGCGCTTTGAGAACGGATGTGGTCCTTTTCCTTGAGAATGCGACCCAGCTGCAAAAGCACATCGTTTTCTACGTTGTCCTGCTCCGATTCCATGCTGGCATTCAAGTAGTTGAACGCGATGACGTGCGGAATGGCGACCACAAGGCCGATGACCGTCGTAATGAGGGCGAGCTTGATGCCTGTGGCGAATGCACCCGCATCAGAAAGGCCCGAAACGGCGATGACGCTAAAGGCGTTGAAAATGCCGAACACGGTGCCCAAAAGGCCCAGCAGCGGAGAAATGCTTGCGATGTTTTCGATGGTGGTCATTCCCTTTTGCAGCGGCGAAAAAGCGAGCGCGATTTCGGTGCGGATGCTTTCCATGATGATGTGGTGGTCGGTGTTGTGGCTCACCACGCGGTGCAGAATTTTAGACGGAAGGCGCTTGCGGATGCTCCTGTTAAAGAGAATCAGCGAAATGATTTTCCACACGATGATGGAATAACCGACGAAATTCATCGCCACGAGTACGTAGGCGATAACGCCGCCCTGTTGAATAAAATCTAAGATGTAGTTCATGTTTATGTCATTCCGGCCTCCGAGCCGGAATCTCCTTTGTTAGTGAAGGTTATACTTGATTGGAATTTCCATTTTCCAGGTGTCCTTGCCAAGTACAGCTGGAATCGGATCAAATTTGGGCACGGCCTGCACGGCGGCAAGCGCACTTTCGTTTAGTGAAGAATAGGGGCACGGTTTTGAAACGGTTGCTCCGCTGATGCTTCCGTCTTTTGCGACCGTAAACTGTACGCGCACGGTGCCTTCTTGCTTTAGGCGGCGGGCTGTAGCGGGGTAGTCCTTTTGCTTTTCGAACGCCTTGGAAAGCCCGATAAGGTAGGCTTTCGTCACCTTCATCAGCGAATCCTTCGAAGGTTTCGGTGGAGGTGGCGGCGGTGGGGGCGGTGCCACTGGCTCAGGCGGTGCTTCGACAACGGGTTCGGCATCCGTAACCACAATCGGTTCCGGCTCTGGCTCCGGTTCAGGTTCCGGCACGGTATCTTGCACAATATTTGGAATAATCTTGGCGCGAACCACCTTCTTCACGATTTTCTTGACTTCGGGCGGGGGCGGAGGTGGCTGGAGCAGTAATTGCTCCACATGAATCACCTCGGCATCTTCGCGAGTGGTAACCACCTGCGTTCGCTTCAAGAATCCCCAGGCGTAAAAGCCCGCATGTAGCAATACGGCGATAACAATGCCAAAGCAAAATACACGCCGCATCGTGAACGCGGAATAGGGATTGCGGGTTTCTGTTTCTATTTCAAAATTCATTAGATCTTATTAGAAGTAGTACTTCGCTTTCGCCCAGACTTCGCGGTTTTTCTTGTAGCCAGCGAGTTGTCCGCGCTTGCCGCCAAAGTGGTCGTAACCGAGCGAGAGCATCACTTGGTCAGTAACGGCGTAGTCGCCCGAGGCGCGGCCGTAGTAGCCGAGGTTATCGATGTCGAATACGCCGTAGAGCGAAAGCTTGAGCGTGTTGTTCAGCAGTTCCTTTGAAATGCGGAAAGTCATTTCGGAGGAATTCTTTTCGGCGGCCAAGTTATGCGAATAGTCAGCGATGTACTTGTGTAAGTACTGCACCATGAAAGTCCAGTTGTCGCCGGCGTACCAGTCGATTCCACCGAGGGCATTGAAGGTGTTCTTGCGAGCGTAATCGAGGTTGCTTGCGTAACCGAGTGCTTCACCAAAATATTCTGCAATTTCGGCACGCAGAACGAATTCGCCGACAGGCATCGAGAGGTCGCCACCGATCATGGTCATGGTTTCGTGAATGCCGTGGATGACAATAGAATCCTTGACGGGGTCGTAGCCTGCGACCGTAACGGGCGACTGATTATGCGTATGGAGCGCCGAGATAGAGAAATCCAGATTCGAGAGGAAAAACGAAACTCGCGTTCCGAAATCGCCGTTCTTGAATTTGGCATCGGGACCTTCCGGAAAATCGATGCTCGCTTTTTCGGGCAATTCAGGACGCCAAGGATTTTCTTCTTGCATGGGCATCTGGAAGTATCGCGGTACGGGCACGTAAACGATTTCGGCGTTCATGCGCTCGCCGGGGTACTTGATGCGGAATCCGTCAACGGCCATACGCATGTCATCGTAGTCACTCGACATGAATTCGGTGTAATCAACAGGCGAAATCAGGTCGGTAACGCGGAGTCCGTCGGCAACGCCCCACACCACAATCTGGCGGCCCGCCTTGAATTCTACGAAGTCATTCTGGTAGTTAAAATACGCTTCTTGCAGCTGGATTCCGGTGCGGTCTTCGAGAATGCTGTTGTGCACGCCATTTAGGCTGGTGAACAAGTAGGCGTTCTCGTAATCCACGCGTAATTCAGCACGCAGGCGTGTCCGCGACGTCGTAAAGTCGTGCGGATGCTTTGTCTGCACCGCATGATACGTATCCACGAACCCGTTAAACTGGAATGGAGATTCCTGTGCGACTGCGAATGTCGACGCCAACAACAAAGCCGCTAGAGATCGCTTGCGCAATGACGTAATTATAAACACTTCCTACCGCCTACTTCCTACTGTCTACTGTTTTACAGTCCTCTTTCCAATCTCGGAACGGTGAATGTCTTTGCGTCAACCGGAATGTTGAACTTGATGTCGCCAAATTCGAGGATAGTCTTGTGGTTGGCTTGCACGTTTTCCATGGTCATCTTGCCGATAGTCCAGAAACCATCCACCTGCACGACGCTTTCGACCTTCAGCAAACGGTGCAGTTTGCCGAGCTTGTCGTAGTATTCCACCTTGGCGGCAATCAGGCAGTCTTTGCGGATCCAGGAAATTTTCTTCGAGAAGATTTCGTCGCCCTTTTTCGGCACGGATTCAACCACCCAGCAATCGATTCCATCCACTTTTTCTTCGCGGAGGAGTTTGTGGGTGTCTTCGTCGATGTTGCGCTGGCCAACGTCGTCGTAAGTGAAGTCGGAACCCATGAAGTAATCCGTCTTGGAACTCTTTCCGCTAATACGGCGCGTCTTTTTCATGGCGGGCAGGTAAAGCCACTTGTCGTCATCCTTGTTGATGTCGTCGTAATCGACTGTCAGGAATCCCGTGCCCTTCACGTCGTTGGGGTAGCGGAAAAACATAATCTGCTTGGTGTCCTTGCCCACATCCATCGCAAACGAGGTAATTTTGCGTTCGCGCTTGGCCCCGCTCTTGTTGATGAGGGTCATCGAGAGTTCGGAACTGCGGGTGTCACCATTGGGGCGGTCATGTACCTTCTGTACAATGTCGCGACCGGTCAATGTTTCTGCGCTCACTATGGCGCTCAAGGCGACAATAATTGTCGCGGCTTTTTTTGCGAATTTCATATTCATAAATTTCTCCTATTTTCCAAAAATCTTGAATTTCTTGATTAAAAGCGGTGTCACGAACAGGTCGGCGAGCAGTGCCGAGACAAGTCCCACGAACACCACGAAACCGAAGTTGAACATCTGCGTTGCGGCCGAGGTGGTAAAGCCCGCAAATGTCGCCACCATGATAATTGTCGTCATCACGAGGGCCGGGCCCGCCGTGCGGAATACGTTGAGAATGGACTCGCGGTAATCGTGGGTACGGTCAAATTCCACATGCCCGTGGTTGATGAAGTGAATCGTATCGTCAACGGAAAGGCCGATAATCATCGGGATAAGCGTCGCCGTCATCATGTCAAGCGGAATGTCCGTGAGTCCAAGGTAGCCGCCCACGAAAATGCCCGGCGCAATGTTCGGAATCATGCCGATAAGGCCCGTGCGCACACTGCCGAAAACAATCATCAAGAGAATCGCCACAATCACCACAGAAATCAGGAAAGACGTCATCTGACCCACTTCCAAGTACTGCTGCATGGCAGTAAACTGCGGCAAGTTACCCACAGCCGTCACCTTTGCGTTCGGGTAAAGTTCGCGAGCGAAATTTTGCAAGTCTTCGATTTCCTTTTGGAGTTCATTGGAGTTGTAGCTTGAAATTTCCACCATCAAGCGGAGCTTTCTGTAATCGTAATCCATCCAGTAAGTCGCTTCGCTACCGCCCGCATTTTCGTAGAGCAACAGCATCTGCGCCACCTGTTCCTCGTTTTTGGGGATGGCGTACATTTCTTGGCGATTCTCGTTCAGCGTGCGGTCCAAATCCTTGACAATATCAAGAATGGAGGTAGAACGCTTGGTGAGCGGATACTTGCCGGCGTGATCCTGCAACTGTTCCAGTTTCTTCAGGTTCTCAACTTCCTTGGCCTTGTCGTTTTCGCCAAAGTCAATCACCAAGTCATACGAATAGAAACTACCGATTTCCGATTCGGCCACATAGAGCATCTTGTTCACGTATTCGACCTTGCGGCCCATGGTGCGTTCCACGTCAAAGGCGGGTTCCATCTTGGTCACGCCGTAAATCGAAATTGCGGTGATGACGGCGAATACAATCGCAATCGGCTTGCCGTGACCGAGTACGAACTTGCCGATAGAATCAAGAATGAGTCCCATGCGCGTGTCGCCGCGTTCAAGCACCTTGGCGTTCGGCTTCTTGTCTTTACCGAAGCTCAGGAGAATCGGCGAAACCGTCAGTGCTACAAGCAGAATGAATGCAATCGCGATCGACGAGAGAATGCCCACGGAGCGAATCGGCTTGAGCATCACTGAAAGGAAACTAAGCAACGCGACAATCGTGGTAAGGCCAGAGAACAGCACCGACCAGCCCGTTTCACGCATGGCATAAAGCACCGATTCCTTGCGTTTGCCCGTAAGCATCATGTTCTTGCGGAAGAACGAGTTGATGTGAATGTTGTATGCAATCGAAACGGCGAAGGCCAAAATCACGGGCACCATGATGTTGGTTACGTCCATATAAAGGCCAAGGTAACCCACTAGACCGAAAGTCATAATGACGCCAGCAAATGTCGTAATCAACGGAGAGACGATTCCGCGCAGCGAACGCGTCACCAAGAACATCACGATGATGGCGCAGAGAATCGTCATGATGAAAATGCGGCCCATTTCCTGACCGATGTAGGTCATTTTCTCGAAGCTCAAGTAAGGCATGCCTGTTGCACGCGGGTTCAGCGGTGCATACTTTTCCTTCGCGATGATTGCGGCCGTTTCGCGACCCGTTTTCATGTCAGGGGCTTCTGCTTTTTCGCCCTTCGCTTCGCCTTCAGCCTTCCACACGGAATCTTCGGGGAAGGGGCGCAGCTTGATGTTGATGAAAGCCTGCTTGCGGTCGCTCGAAATCAGCTTCTTCGCCAGTTCCGGCTTGTCAGCCAGGCGCTTCTCGATTTCGGCAAGTCCCGCTTCGTCTGTCGGGATTTCTTCGGGAACAATCTGCGTGATTTCCATGCCCTCTTCGGTGCCGAGCATGTATTCCAAATCGACAATCGAAGTTGCCTTGCCGTCGGAATACGAAAGGCTATCGCGCAGTTCGTTCGAAAGCTCGCGCAAGAGCTTCAGGTTGTCCGGCGTCAAGATGGAATGGTCGCTCTCGACCAGCACGCCCACGAAATAGTCGTTACCGAAAGTTTCCTTGAACTTGTCGGTTTCGACAAGCATCGGGTCGCCTTCGATAAAGTAGCTATCCCACGAGGCCTCGACGTAGATTTTTTTCATGCCCACGACCGAAACCGCGAGCAAAACGATAAACGCCACCAGCAAAATGGCGCGGTGACCGAGCAAAAATTCGCCAAAACGGTCGAATCGCTCGTTGATTCTTTCAATGTTAATCTTTGGTAGGCTCATTGTATCCTCTTTTTTTGCGGTGCAAAAATAGGGACTTGGACCTAAAATTTCTACTCCAAATGGTTTTGTGAAAAACCGAACGGACTGTAAATCGTTCTGGATTCCCCATAGTCCATTTGGAGCGGTTTTTGGGGCGTTTTTCGGCTACTTTTGGCGCATGAAAAACGCTGATTTTGATGGTCGTTTGAGCCTCGCCGAAATGGGCGAGAATCGTTGCGGGACGGTTGCCCAGATTGAGGGTGATTCCCGCTTTATTTCGAGAATTGTTTCCATCGGGCTTACGCCGGGTTCTGCTTTTACGCTCCTCAAGAATGACGGGCGCTCGCCGGTGCTCGTTTTTTGCCGTGATACGGTTATCGCCGTCAATCATAAGGAAAGTTCACAGATTTTTGTCAAGGTGGAATCGTAAAAATGAGCGAAATTAAGACTATTGCCTTGCTCGGGCAGCCCAATTCCGGTAAATCGACGCTTTTTAACAACCTGACGGGACTTCACCAGCGCGTGGGCAACTGGCCCGGCAAAACGGTGGAACAGGCCGAAGGTTCTTTTGTTTTTGACGGTGTTACGTACAGGGTGGTTGACCTTCCGGGTAGCTACGGCCTTTCGGCGAACTCCGAAGAAGAGGTCGTCACTCGCGACTACATTCAGAGCGGCAAGGCGGACCTCGTGTGCATTCTGGTGGACGCTTCGCAGCTGGAACGCAGCCTTTACATGCTGGCGGATTTTGTGGGCATTCGCATGCCCGTGATGCTGGTGCTCAACATGATGGATGTGGCCGAAGCAGCGGGCAAGAAGATTGATGCAAGCGCGATTGAAAAGCGCCTCGGCGTTCCTGTGCTGGGGTTCAGCGCGGCCGAAACGGCGCGTTATCCTGAATTTTTCAAGAAGATGGTTTCGGCCATCAAGACGCCTATTTGCCTTGATAGTGGAAGCTTGCGCGAAGAACTCGTTGGTGGCAAATCTGAGGACGAAGATGTCGTAAGCCGTATTGAGGCGGCCTTGGGCGACTTTGAATACGGCGTGTGCGAAAAAATCTGGATTGCAGAAAAACTTCTCGAAAAAGATAAACTCATTTGCGGTGTCGTGAATGAAATGCTTCCGTTTGCGAGGAAGAATGCGATTGATGCAATCCTCGATAGCGAAGAAGGGCGTGACGGCGGAATTCTCACAGGCGAAGCCAAGTACCGCTGGGTCTCGAAGATTGTGCGTGAATCGGCAACGCCGAAATCCATTGAGAAAGTTTTCAGCAAGTGGGACCGCATTGCGACGCACCATATCAAGGGCAAGTTCTTTGCGTTCGGCATCATGGTTGTATCGCTGATTGCGTGTATGATTCTTGCGTTCCCTGGCATGGGAATCGGTTTTGGTTTGCAGCCTGTGCTAGAATCGCTTGCGGAGCGCGTGGGCAATGCGCTCGGCGTCTGGCCTGTCTTCATTTCGTTTGTCAAGCTAGTTCTGGTTGGCGGCACCTGCATTACCGTCTGCATGACAAGTTTCATTTTCGCTATCATATTCGTGTTCCGAATTCTCGAAGAAATCGGCTACATGGCGCGTTTCTCGTATGCGTTTGATAACTGGCTTTCGCGCCTCGGTTTGCAGGGCAAGGCGATTATGCCGCTGTTCTCCGGAATTGGCTGCACGGCGGGTGCGGTTTGCGGCACGCGCGTGCTCGATACCCGCGGGCAACGCCTACTTGCGCTCGTTCTGCTGTGGGCGATTCCGTGTGGGAGCAAGGTGGCTGTGGTGCTGTTCTTGGCGTCGACTTTCTTCGGGTCGGCGGCTCCGCTGTTCGGTATCGGCTACGTGGCACTGATTTTCGCCAGTTTCTACCTGTCTTCGCGCCTGTTCGGCAAAAAACTTGTCCCGCAGAATGAACGCGTGGGCATGATTATGGAACTGCCTCCGTATCACAAACCGCACTGGAAGATGATTGCTGCGATGGTGGGGCGCAGCACCTGGGGCATTTTCAAGAAGGCCTTGAAGATGATCCTGATGGTGGCGGCCCTTTTCTGGGCGCTCTCTTACGCGGGCGACGGGAATGTGGAAAATACGCTCCTTTACAAAATTGGCAATGCGATTGAGCCCGTGACGATGTTCTTTGGCATGCGCTGGGAGCTTTTCGTCTCTTACCTGGGCGGCATGTTCAGTAAAGAGGCTTCGCTTGGCATCATGAGTACGCTTTTCAACCACACCGGCGAGGCGTTCTCTCTTGTGACCCGCGTGGCTGCAAGTGAAAACCTGGGCGAGGCGCTTGCTAGTACCATCAGCAAGCCCGAAGCGCTCGCATTCCTGTTTGCATCGATGTTCAACGTTCCCTGCGTGTTGGCGATGGGTACGACCTACCGTGAGGCCGGCTCGTTCAAGTGGCTAGCCACCATCATGGGCTACTACTTGGCACTTTCGCTCGGGCTAGCCTTTATCGGCTACCACATCGGATTGCTGATTTTCTAAGTGAATTTTTATAGCGCGCTGTCGAGCACCATCATGAGCGTGAAGCCCACGGCAAAAAGGATGGTGCCGGCATCAAAGTGCTCTCCTTCGCTGACTTCGGGGAGCATTTCTTCGATGACAACATAAATCATGGCGCCTGCCGCAAGCGAGAGCAGGTAGGGCATAAACGGCGAAAGCGCCTCAGCCGCAAGCAGCGTGATTAACGCGCCTACGGGTTCTACGGCTCCGGAAAGTGCGCCCAGGGCAAATGCTTTTTTGCGGGATGCCCCTTCGGCACGGAGCGGGAGCGAAACCACCGCCCCTTCAGGGAAATTCTGGATGGCGATGCCTATGGCAAGCGCAAACGCACCCGAAAGCGTGATGGCCACATTTCCCGAAAGCCAGCCTGCGAAAACGATGCCGACAGCCATGCCCTCGGGCAAGTTATGCAACGTCACCGCCAGCGTAAGCATGGTGGTGCGCTTGAGTTTTGCTTTGGGACCTTCGGGAGTGGCGCTGCCCAAATGCAAGTGTGGTGTTATTTTGTCTAAAATGTACAGGAACAGGATGCCGGCCCAGAATCCGACCGTCGCCGGGATGAAAGCCAGTTTGCCCATCGATTCGCTCGCGCTGATTGCAGGCAAAAGCAGGCTCCAGACGGAAGCCGCCACCATGACGCCCGCCGCAAACGACAAAAGGCCACGTTTGAGATTTTGCCCCATCTGCTTCTTCATAAAGAAGACGCAGGCGGCTCCGAGAACCGTCCCTAAGAATGGGATGGCAAGACCTTGGGCAATTTGTATAACCGGCTCGTTCATGCCATAAAGATAGTATTAACCTTTTCCGTACGGTTTTGTCAGGTACACGAGGGCGGTGGTGAGCGTGTAGTCGGCGAGGAGTGCGGCGCCGAGGCCCACGATAGAAAGCAGGCCCACGTTGTGGAGGGCCCCCATGGGGCTGAAGATGAATACGAAGAACATCGCGCAAAGGATGAAGGTGGTCATGCCCATGGTCTTTCCGATTTCGCGGTAAGAGAGCAGTAGCGCGTGCCTGTAGCTGCCCGTGCGTTCAAAGCCGTATTTGATGTGGTTGTTCATGTGGATGGTGTCGTCGACGGCGATACCCAAAATCATTGGCATCACGATCATCGTGATCATGTCGAGCGGCATGCCCGAATAACCCATGACGCCGCCAATCAGGAGCACTGGTGCGACGTTTGGAATCATCCCGATAAGGCCCGCCTTGACGCTCCCGAACGCAAGAATCATCATGATGGCGATAATCGCGAACGAACCGCCGAACGAGCGCAAAAGTCCGCCAAGCAATTTGCCGTTCATTTCGGCGTAGTTCACGACTTCGCCCACGACGGAAACTTTCGCGTCGGGGAAAATGCGGGCGGCATAGGCGTTTGCCGAATCCAGGTCCTCGACGATTTTATTGGCATCGTAGCCGGCGAGTTCTATGTGAATGAAGGTTGTCTTGTAATTTTCGTCCATGCGTTCAAAGAGCGCATCGGGATCCGAGATTTCGTACAGGAACAGCAGTTGCGTGAGCATGTCCTGTGCGTCGGGAATCTTGTAATACTCGATACTGTCGGCGTTCAGCGTGCGGTTCATCTCTTTCACGAGGCGCGTCACCGATTGCACGCGCGGCTTGTCGCCCGAAATTTTGGTGAGCTGGAGCGTGCCGAGTTTCTGCTCAAGTTGCTCAATGCGTTTCATGTTGGCGTGATCCTTGAGCGCGTCGTCGTTCTCGAATTCCACCATCACGTTGAAGTCGTAAAGGCTTCCGAGTTTTCCGCTGAGCATGTCCTTGAGCCGCACCACGAAGGGAATCTTTTCGCCCATGGTCTCGGTGTAGTCCATGTTCACATCGATGTGCATCATGCCTGGAACTTGCAACAGCATAATTGCAGCCGAAATCACTGCGACAATAACGCTGTGCCTGCACACCTTGCGCCCGAAGAATTCAAAGAGAATGTCCGCCTTGGTGGCCCCTGCCGACTTTACTTGCGTCGGGTCGGGTTCTGCATTCTTGCCGAAGCTCATGAGAATTGGAATCAGGATGATGACGTACAGATAAACCATCGTGACGATGCCCGCCGAAATGCCTCCAATCCAGCGGATAGGGCGAATGCCTGCGAACAGAAACGAAATCAGCGATGCGACTGTGGTAATGACGGTAAAGAGAATGGGCCAGCCCGTTTCTTCGACGGCGCAAATCACGGATTCGCGGCGGTTGCCCGTGCGCCTAAAATGCATGCGGAACGAATTGATGTAGTGGATGGAATAGCCCACCGAAAGTGCCATGCCCAAAAGCACCGGGAGCGCGACCATGCTCTCGTCGCCGATAATGCCGAGCCACGCATTGATGCCGAGTACCGAAGCGATGCCGCCGACCGTTGCAATCGCGGGCACCACCACGCCGCGGAAAGACCTTACGAACAAGATAAGGCATACGAGCATCACCAGGAATCCGAAACCGATGCGCATCGCGCATTCCCGCGAAATGACCTCGTTTTCTTCCATCTCGGTGTAACTCATGCCCGTCGGGAGCATCTCAAATTTGTCACTCTTGAATTCGTCGGAATAGATGATGTCACGTGCATAAGGTGCAATGCTGTCTTTGCCGAAATCGACGCCGCCTTCGTAAGATTTCAGCGAGAGGATAATCCATGTTTCTTTCGCGTCGTCCGAGACGATGTTGTTTACGAGCGATTCGCGGGAAAGAATCAGCCGCTTTTTCGATTCCAGTTCCTGCGGGTCAGTGGGAACGCCGCCCTCGAAGGGATCGATGACTTCGAAGCCTTCGTCGTTTGCGACCGGAATTGACAAGTTGTGTGTCAGCGAAACCACGCGGTCGGCGTACGGCACCTCGTTTTCGAGCCTGCGTGAAAGCCTGTCGATTGCCTGCAACACCTCCGGCGCGAATACGTCGTCGGCGCGGACCATCACCATGTAACCGTCATCGCTACCGAATTTTTCGTTGAAATGCGCCTGGTCAATCTTCACCTTGTCCCAGTCGTCAAACCATTCCTCTTCGCTGCTCGTCATCTGCAGTTGCGGGAGCCCGAGGCATGCCAAAAACGTTACAATTGCCGTTACCAGCAGAATCAACCAACGAAACTTGACCTGAAAACGCCCCAATCGGGCAAAAACCTTGTTGACACGAGAAACTTGCATAAAACCCTCAATTTTTGAGGGAAAAATAGAGCCATAGCGCCGTTTTTTCTACTCCAAACGGACGGGCTCAAAAAATACGGCTCGTTTACCCTTTCTGCGGTAAGCGTTCCTCGTAATCGTCCAGGAACGAATGCAGTTCGCCGCCGGCCTTGTAGCCGGGGAATGTCTCGATGCAGACGGAGTGCAGGCTGTTGAAGATGCTCTTTTCGATGTTCGGGTTTTCGCGCTTGAGGCGCTTGATGAGCGCCTTGATTTCTTGGCGCTTGCTGCCGCCACCGCCGTTATCACAGACGGTGCAACTTTCGGTAAAGCGGCAGGCGCACTGGATAAACTGCAGCCCGTTGTAATTTTTCCAGTTGATAATGTCCTGCTCGTTGATGCAATACATGGGGCGGATGAGTTCCATGCCGCCGAAATTCAGGCTGTGGAGTTTGGGCATCATGCCCTGCAGTTGCGAGCCGTAGAACATCGCCATGACGGTGGTCTCGATGACGTCGGAGAGGTGGTGGCCCAGCGCAATCTTGTTGCAGCCCAGGTCCTTTGCCTTGTGGTAGAGGTGGCCGCGGCGCATCTTTGCGCAAACGTAGCAGGGGGAACGTTCCGTGTTGTTCGCCACGTCGAAAATGTTCGTCTCGAAAACGGTGATGGGAATTTCCAGGAGCTTCGCGTTGCTTTCGATTTTCTGGCGGTTGATTTCGTTGTAACCGGGGTCCATCACCAGGTATTCCACGTCGAATTTCACGTCGCTGTGGCAGTGAAGCATCTGGATGAGCTTCGCCATGAGCATGGAATCCTTGCCGCCAGAGATGCAGACGGCGATTTTGTCGCCCTCTTCGATGAGCTTGTAGTTCTTGATGGCGGTAATGAACGGCGTCCAGAGCCTTTCGCGGTAAGTTTTCGAAATGCTCCGTTCTACGCTTTGGACAAATGAAAGTTCGCGTGCCATCTGATCGCTCGTTTTTAAGAAATCCTAGTGAAAAGATAGAAAATTAAAGACGGCAAAGCCCCAACGGAGTGTGATTCCGTCGGGGCTGCTTCAATCCAAAACACTATAAGAAAGAAAAAGTCTTTTTAGGCGGTGGCGAGCGCCTTGCCGAGATCCTGGCAGGCGGCCTTGCCGGCGTCATCGGGGGCGTTCTCGATGGCGAGCGGATCTGCCACAAGCACGAGCCCAGCAGCTTCGGCGTCAGCCTTCCACGGATTCATCCATTCGCCGCCACCCCAGCCGTAAGAGCCGAATAGGGCGACTTTCTTGCCGTTAAGTGCGGGCTTGACGGCTTCGTAGAAGGGCTGGAATTCGGAATCTTCGAGTTCCTCGGCGCCCATGGCGGGGCAGCCCAGCGCATAGCGTGCGTATTCGCCCAACTGGCCCTGCGAAAAGTCCGAGACGCTGAACACGTCGGCTTCGGCGCCGGCGGCCTTTGCACCTTCGGCGACGTATTTTGCCATCAGTTCGGTGTTGCCGGTTCCGCTCCAATAAATGACTGCGATTTTTTCCATTGTGATTCTCCTAGGTGAATTAAAGAGGTAAATGTCGTTTGATTACGCTGCGTTTCGGACGGTCAGCATCGGCAGCGAATATCCTTTTTCAAATAGTTTGTTGAAAACATCGAAGCACTTGCGAAAGCAGGCGAACCGTTTTTCGCATTCGGTTACATCGCCGTAAACTTTCCAGTAGCCCGTATATTTGCTATTCCTGCCGCCGTTGATAATGAACCCTTTCACGTCTTCGAGGGGGTAGCCCAAGAAAAGTCCGACTTCGTGCGGAAAACAGTGGCATTTGCGGATGCGCGCCGTCATGTATGCGAGTGCACAGTCGGTGCTAAAGTCTGTGTAGCCGTAGGCGGCGAGAAAATGGCGGATTTCCGGCTCGGCAATAAGCTTTTGCAGGGCGTCTTCGCGATAGACGTAGATAAAACTGCGACCGCAGCGTTCTGCGATAACGCGCACGCACACGCCGCGAGGGTTGAGTTCCTTGTTCCAGTGGGCGAGTTGTTTACACAGCGTTTCGCTGGGTGAAGATTCAAGGCAGAATAAGCTTCCGACCTTGAGCCCGGCGAGTGTTGGCGCGCATTGGCGAACGAGACGGTGGTCTAAAAGGCGATTCATTTTTATTGCAAACTACAAATAAATTGTAAAGTTAGATTTCTCTAACAAATATATAAAAAAGCCTTGATGTTTGTCAAGGCTAATTTTGTATTAATTTTTGTTCATTTGCAATTCGAGCATCTTGCTGAATAGGCCGCCTTTCGCCTTGAGTTCGGCAGGGGAGCCTGTTTCGGCGATGTGACCGTCTTGCAGAACCACGACCTTGTCGGCGTTTGCGATGGTACGCATGCGGTGCGCGATGATGATGACGGTTTTGCCCTTCACCAGCTGCGAAATGCCGCGCTGGATCTTGGATTCGTTTTCCACGTCGAGGCTTGCGGTCGCTTCGTCGAGCAAGATGATGGGCGCGTCTTTCAGCAGGGCGCGTGCAATGGAGATGCGCTGGCGTTCACCGCCCGAGAGTGTGTCGCCGTTTTCGCCGATGACGGTATCGTAACCCTGCGGCATTTTCTGCACGAAATCGTCGCAGCCGGCAAGTTTTGCGACTTTCAGGATTTCTTCGTCGGTTGCTCCGCGCTTACCGATGCGGATATTGTCCTTGATGCTCGTGTTGAACAGCACCACGTCTTGGAAGACGATGGAGAAGTTCTTGAGGAGCGTTTCGGGGTCAATCTTGCTGATATCTTGGCCGCCGAGCGCTACCGTTCCGCCTTGAATGTCCCAGAATCGTGCGGCAATTTTGGCGGCGGTTGTCTTTCCGCTACCGCTCGGCCCCACAAGTGCGGTGATTTCGCCCTGCTTTGCGGTGAACGAAACTTTTTTCAGAACTTGCTTGTTTTCGTTGTAGTTAAAATCAACGTCCTTGAATTCGATGTCATAGTTGGCGGGAGTGAATTCCGTGTCGCCATGCTGTATGGGCATCTGATCCATTTCGCGGAAACGGCGCAGGCGCACGTTCACGAAGAACAGTTCGGCGAGGTTATTGAATACGAGGAAAACCGGATTGTAGACAGTCGCCGCGCATACGATGAACACCAGGTAGGTAAACACGTCGATTTCGCCCTTGGTCCAAAGCCTTGCGCCTGTAATCAGCACCGTGGCAAGACCCATCTTGAGAATGCCCTGCGCCGAATTCAGGAACGAACCCACCTTCACGTCGGAATCCATCTGCGATTTTTCGTATTTGATGCAGTCTTTGTCAAAATGGTTGAGGTAGGCGGTTTCACCCGAATACGAGCGGATTTCCTGCACGTTTTCGAGACCTTCCTGGATGTCCTCCATAATCACGCGGCGGGCGTTATATGAATTTTCGAACCAGCGGTCCTGAATTTTCTTGGAAAGCGCAATGAGCAATGCCGCTGCGGGTACCACCCAGAAAAGCGCGATAGACATTTTCCAGTTGTAGCAGAACAGCATGATGCCAATTATGGTAACGCTTCCGATGGCGGCGAAAAGTTCTGGCACCGCATGCGAGAAAATCATTTCGAGGGCATTGCAGTCGTCCATGATGGTCGACGTCAAATCCGAAAGGTTCTTCTTGCCAAAGAAGGAGAGCGGCAACTTGCGGAGTTTTTCGGCAATCGAGACGCGGCGGCACATACTTTCGTCGTACACGCTGCTGTAAGTCGCGCTGTACGAGAACCTGTAAATGACAAGCATCACCACAAACAGAATTACCGCAATGCCCACATAGAACAAGGTCCCGTGCGGAGTTTTGCCTGCAAATTCACCAATGCCCATCTGCTCCATCAAAAAATAAAAGAGCATCATCATCGGGAACATGAGCGAAACAAAGTGCAGGAATGTCCAGACAACGCCACGGACAAACGTGCGCGAGCCTTCTTCCGAAAGAGCAAAAGTATTCTGAACCCACTTATACATTTTCGCCTCCTTCATTATCCTTGGAATTGTCGAGGGTCCATGTGACGGACTGCTGGTATTCGGCCCACATCTTGGCATAAATGCCGTTCTTTTCAAGTAATTCGCTGTGCGTTCCGCGTTCAGCGATTTCGCCTTCTTCAACAACGATAATCTGGTCGGCGTTCACCACGCTTGTAAGCCTGTGGGCAATCATCAGAACGGTCTTGCCTGCGGCCAGTTTGTGCAAAGCTTCTTGAATCAAGCGTTCGTTTTCGGGGTCAGCAAAGGCGGTTGCCTCGTCGAGCACCACGATGGGGGCGTTCTTCAAGATGGCGCGTGCAAGCACCACTCGCTGCTGCTCGCCGCCCGAAAGGTATGTTCCCTTGCTTCCGATAACGGTATTGATGCCAGCGGGCAACTTGTCAATGATTTCGCGGCACTGCGCAAGGTCAAGCGCCTTGTTTACCTGCTCAAGAGTCGCGTCGGGCGTGCCGTAACGAACGTTGTCCAGAATGCTCATCTTGAAAAGGCGGGTGTTCTGGAATACAAACGAAACGTTCTTCATCAGTTCCTTCGGGTCAATCTGCTTGACCGGAACACCGCCAATAGTAATTTCGCCGCTATCGACATCGAAGAAGCGCGGTAGGAGTTTTGCGATCGTGCTCTTGCCGCCGCCCGAAGGCCCGACAAGTGCTACCGTGTGGCCCGCCGGTACTGTGAGCGAAATGTCGCTCAATACCTGCTTGTCGGTATCGGGGTAGGTGAAGCTCACGTTCCGGAATTCCACATCGAACTTTTGCATTGGCATTGGATTTTCGCATACTTCCAAATCCTTGGTGCGTGCGATATCATTGATGCGGTCAATGGCAATGCCCGCCTGGTTCGTGGCATTGCTTAGGTACATGCTGCGCATCACGCACTGCGAGAACAGTGGTGTCACCAACACGTAAATCATCATGTTCACGATGGTGAGTTTTACATCGCCGTTGTTACCGATAATGAGCGCTGCCGTCGGCACCAGGAACAGCACGAATCCGTTCACGAGAATCGTGTAGATGCAGTAAGGGACCTTCCAGTTGTCGGAATAGGCCGTCACCATTTTGTGGTAAGTCACGATGCTATTGTAGAAACTCTTGAACGAAAAAATCGTCTGCTGGAAAACCTTGACTACGGGAATTCCGCGCACGTATTCCACCGCTTCGGAGTTCATCTCTTCGAGTGCCTGCATGTAGCGTTCCATGAACTTGGTTCCCCTGCGGCCAAGGGTGCCCAAAATGAACAAGGCGTAGGCGATAGGCACCAAAGAGGCAAGGCCGAGTCGCCAATCGAAAACGAACATCATCACAAGCGCCACGATGGGAATCAGGATGGTGCCCGAAATATCGGGCATTTCGTGCGCGACGAAGGTGTGCGTAATTGCAGCATTGTCGTCAATAATTTTGCGGAGCTTGCCGGTCGGATTCTTGTCGAAAAATCCAAGCGGCGCGCTCATCAGTTTTTTCATGGCGAATCGACGCAGGTCGCCTTCGAGCCTGAATGCAACCATGTGCGAGCAGGCGAGGGCCGCAAAGTAGAGCAATACGCTTGTGACCGAGGCGAGAACCGCTCCGATGGAGTAGTCAAAAATCTTGATGTTCGTCATGTCACCGCCAGAGATAACCTCGCGGACAATGAGCCACATCAGTAAAAACGGCACGAGCCCCGCGATGGCGCTCAATGCCGAGAGAATCAATGCAAGCGGGAACAGCGGTTTTCGCGATCCCATGTATGCGTAGAGTTTAGAGAATGTCTTTTTCATAATTATGCGACGTTTGTCATCCTGTACTTTTTCCTGTATTCCTTCGGGGTCATGCCCATCACATCCTGGAAGGCGTGCGCGAACTTACTCCCGTTATTGTAACCGACTTCGCCTGCAATCTCGAGGATTCCGCGGTCGCATTCCCGCAACTGCTTGGCGGCCAGTTTCATGCGCTCGCGGCGAGCGTAAGTGAATACCGGCAAACCGAACACGTTCTTGAAGCAGAGTTTCATTGCGGTAGGCGGCATGTCAAACTTGTTGGAAAGTTCCTCGATGGTGAAATGACTGTCCATGTTTTCGCAGATAAACGAACGGATGCAGTAGATTTTTTCAATTTGCATCGAAGATAAATTGCATTCGCGGCAAATGGATTCTCGCTGCGTGTCTAGGTTTTTCAGGGTGAGCAAAAGCTCCAAAATGGCGAGCCTGCCATATTCCGCCTGCAAATTCTTTGACTTGTTGTCAATCTTTTCGAAGGCGCTGGCGACTTCTTCCTTGGTGTGGACGATAAACGGTCGGCCCGGTCGGCACATTTTCTGTGCGAGCATCTTGATGTCAATCAGAAAACCTGCAAAATGTTCGCGGATGTACTTTATCGATTCTTCAAAGAACAAAATGCGGTCGCCGCAGTAATCGGCGGAACGCGTTAGCGCTCCCGAAGTCCACGCGTCGTAAACCAGCATTTCTCCTGCCTTCAGCTGATTGCAGGGGAGTGCTCCGCCGGCCCAGCTGATTTGCCCCTTTCGGCAAAATTCAAGAACCAGGAGCGGATCCCTTTCAAGCGTTGTATGGTAGCACCCGACTTTGTACAACCATTCAATTCCGTTAATATTCAACATATTTCCCTCAAAAATCTCTTTAAACCGGCTTTGTTAGTCTAGTCTTAAAAAGTAAGCCAAATCTAATTAGTAAACAAAACTTCGTCAAGGCTAATTCTGTGATGGCAATAAAAAAATTTTATTGCAAGAATGTCTGAATGGAGTGAAAAATGACTGAACGGAGTTAAAACAAAACGAAAAAGACGATTTCCTCCTTAAAAATCCAAACGGATTTTTCCACCTCCGTTTGGAGTAGAACACCCCTCAAATCATTTCTAAAATGCTCCGCGAAATTAACAACCGCGGTTTTTCCCGCACCATTTCAGGAGCTAATATGAAAAAAAGATTCTTGGCGGCGCTCATCGTGTCGCTCGGTATGCTGGTTGCTTGCGACGATTCCTCTTCGGCAAGCTCTGACAACGACAAGGAACTCTCTTCCTCTTCGACCGAAAAGTCCGGCAATAGCGAGGATAAGTCCAGTTCTTCGACTGAAAAGTCTAGCGATAGCAAGGACGCCTCTAGCAGTTCTAAGAAAGAAGAAAAGGGCGAATACAAGCGTGAATTCGCAACATCGATCGCTTCGGGCGAAACGATGTTCATTGGCACCATGTCTCTGGACCACACCGGTGATTTGGGCAAGGACTATATCGAAGTCGGCACCCGCGCAGGCGTCGTTTATTATGATGGATCTCTGTTCATTGCGGACCTTGACATCGGTTCCATTGCTCGCTACAGCCTCGATGACAATAACAAGATCGGTAAAAAGTCTGCTGAACTTACGCTCCCGGGCGTTTGGGTGAACCACATTTACTTTGTGAACGAAGAAAAGGCCTATTTGGGCGGCATGCTTGACTCGCTCCTTATCATTAATCCGAAGACCATGAAAACCTCCGGTGCAATTGATCTTTCCAAGTACAAGGGTGATGACGCTCTCGTGGTGAGCCCGGGTACTGGCGTGATTGTAGATGGTCGCCTCTATGTTGGCCTCTTGCAGAATGTGAGCGACTATGCAACTGGCAACAAGGCTCAGGTTGCTATCATTGACGTTGAGAAGGATTCTGTGATAGCCGTGGCTGAAGATGACCGCGTTGCAGCCGTGGGTTCGCTGGACGACTCTCAGAATCAGGCGTTCATTGTTGCTGATGGCTACATTTACTGCTACAGTAACGCCTCCTGGGGCTACGCTCCGGGCCAGGTTGACGGCTTCCTGCGCATCAAGGTGGGTGAAACCAAGTTCGATAAGGACTATGCTTGGCTCGTGACCAAGGAAGTCGCTATCGATGGTGTTACCAAGAAGGATAACTTCAAGTACCTGAGCCCCACTACTTATGCTAATGGTACTAAGGTTTATGCATTCTTGAACGTGATGGTGGACCTGCAGCAGGTTTGGACCGATATGGATAGCTACCACAATAACACTTGCAAGCCGGTGGAAATCGATCTTGCCAAGAAGACTATGAAGGCTCTGCCGATCGGCTATTCTTCTAGCTGGGCTAGCTACGGTAAGTACATTGATGAAGACGGTACCGTGATTTTTGCTGTGTCTACTGAAGAAGACGGCAATGCCTACTTCCGTTATGACCCGAAGACGGAAAAGGCCGAAAAGATTGCTACGGTGGAACCGATTCCGATGTGGATTGTGCCTCTCAAGTAAGAAAAATTCTCCATAAAACCTCAATATCCTCATAAACACAAACTTCCGTTCTTGCTCAGGCGAGAGCGGATTTTGCTTTATGAAAAGGAAAAAACTATTCGGGTTTTTAGCAGCCTATTTGGAGTAGAATTTTGAGCGAAAATTTGCTCAATTGCGCTGCGATGAAAAAGATGTTTATTTACAAAGCAACTACGCTTGCCCTTATATTTGCTACGGTTGGTGCGGTTTCGGTCCGTGCTCAAGATGATGAAATTACCTCGATAGACGATTTTCTAGAAGAAAAAAACGTCACGCAGCTAGATGAACTTTCGGTGGAATCTGAAATAGAAGCGGAACAGGCGAAGCAAGCTAAAAAAGCGGAGTCTGTGGCGACGATTGACGCAGCCGAAATGCAGAATACGAGCAAGACCGTTTCGAAGGCGGTCAATTCCGCTTCGGGCGTTAAGGTGCGCAAGTCCGGTGGCGTGGGCAGCGAAGGTAAAATCAACATTCGCGGCATGGAAGGCAAGAATATCAAGGTGCTCGTGAACGGTGTTCCTGTCGAAACACAGGGCAACTTGGGCCTTGACGATATTCCTATTGATCAAATTGCCGATATCGAAGTCTATAAGGGGTATGTTCCGGCACGTTTTGCAACGGATGGCGCAGGCGGTGCTATCAATATCATTACCAAGAAACGTCCTGCCAATTCGATTGACGCTTCTTACAGCCTTTCGAGTTTTAATACGCACAAGGCTTCTGTAACGGCGAGCCACTTGGTGGATAGTATTGTGGGTGGCGCAGGCTTGGAAGTGGGTGTGTCGGGGTATTTTAACCATTCCGACAACGATTACAAATTTACTTCGCCTTATATGAAAAGTTCTACGGGCAAAGACACGAGCATTGTTCGCGATCACGACCATTACACCTCTTACAATGTACAGGCTTTTGCAAACTTGATGAATGCTTGGTTTGACCAGGTTTCGCTGGGTGTAAGCTACGGTGCGTTTGAGAAGGAAATTCAGGGCGATGCAAACCGCATTGTGGAAGCGATGTCCGAAGGGTACAATTTTGGAGCGACATTCGGGCTTGACAAGAAGAATGTCTTTGTGAAAGACTTGAATTTTGGAAACCATTTTTCGTTCGGGTATGGCGAAAATAAAGTCGTTGATACGAGCCGAGTGCACTGCCGCAACTGGTATGCTTGCGATACGGCAAAGAAAAATGTGGGCGAACTTTCGTCAATGGGACTCCCGAAACTGAGGACTGTTCAGGCTTATGACTTCAACAATTTGTTGAATTTAGATTATCAGTTCATCAAGAATCAGTTTGTTTACTGGAATACTCTTTTCAGGTATCATAAGGAAGACCCTGAAGATGATGTGGGCTCTGAAATGGTGGGTTTCAATACGGCGGGTTTCCCGGGAAAGACAATTTCTGTGACGACGGGCCTTTCGCTTGAAGATAATTTCTTTGATTCTAGGTTGCAGAACTTACTTGGTTTCAAATTTCACTACTTGAAGGCTGAAATTTCTAACACATCGACGAGCTTGTTGCAGCAGGCTTCTGTAGAATCGAACGATTATACGGATTTCAGTTACGATGAAAGCTTGATGTTTAGAATTGTAAAGCCGCTTTCGGTCAAGGGCTCCTACCAGCATGCGGTGCGCTTGCCCACGCCTGACGAACTCTTTGGCGATGGAGTGCGCGTGAGTGCTGCGACAAACCTCAAACCCGAAGAAGCAGACAATTTTAACGTGGGCCTGTCTCTTGATTTGCAAGAAATCCCGTTGTTTGCGCGATTCCGATTTGACGGAGACGTATTCTATTCCTATTACAAGAACCGCATCCATTATATGGGAACTTCACAAATGTCGGTGCCGTACTTTAACATGGACCCGATTCGCGGCTGGGGCTACGAAGGCGACGTAAAACTCGATGTGAATGAATGGGTGCTGCTCGGGACGAACTGGACTTTCCAGGATTTGCGCAATATCGATTATAATGCAAAGCAGGGAATTCTAGAAGATGCAATCATCCCGAACATTCCTCGGTTCTTTATGAATTATATGGCCGAATTCCACATGGGTGATATACTCAACAAGAACGATTTTGTCAAGTTCTGGTGGGCTGCAAATTACACCGATGAATACTATTACGGCTGGAAAGTCAGTTCCCGCCAAAGCAGAAAAATCGATGCATCGTTCACGCAGGATTTAGGTATTGAATATTCCGTGTGGGAAAACAAACTCGCTTGGAGCTTTGAAGTCGATAACTTTATGGACGAAACCGTTTACGATAAGTATGGAGAATCTAAACCGGGACGCACTTTCGCGACTAAGATTAGATACAGTTTTAGGTAGTTCATTCTAACTAAGTTGTATCACTACTAACTAAGTTGCAAGTTGTCAACTAAATTTCAAATTTGCAACATTGTTAGTCGCTTGGAAAGCTTATGGGACTAAGGCTCTAAGTCTGTTTATTAGTTTGTATGTAAGTTGTTTTTTGTGAGAAAAAGAGATAGATTTATAGTGACAAACAATCAACAAAAGGAGTAAACTATGTCCGTATGGAAAAATGAAAAGTTCTGGTTGGTGATGGCTGGTGCTGTAGGCTCCGCTATTGCAAAGAAAATCCTCAAGGCTCCCAAAACTCGCGAATATGCCGTCAAGGGACTTGCTCAGGGCATGAAGTTCACTGCCGACGCTAAGGCCACCTTCCAAGACATGAAGGACGAAGCTGCCGACATCTGCAACGACGCAAAGAAAGAAGCAGAAGCGAAGTAATCCATGAAATTCAAGATTGTTTACGATCAGCCGGGGCGAATCCGCTTTCGGGCGGGGGCCTACGCATTTGAAAAAATGCATGAACCGCGCATCCACATGGCATGCGTGAGTGAACCTTATGTCCAGAAAGCGGTAGTCCATTCGGAAAACGGCGGTATTCTGCTGGAATACGAAGATGGCTATCGTGAACAGGTGATTGATTTCGTTCGAAATCTGAACATTGCAAATCTTCCGGAAATTGAACCCGATACCGAATATCAGCTGCAGGCTATTGATACTGATTTCAAGAATAAGCTCGCGTTCATGATTGCGCGGCGTTACTTGGCCAAGTTGTTTATTCCGGCTCCTATCCGCACGGTGCACCTGATTTACAGGGGCCTCAAGTTTGTGGCTAAGGGCTTGAATTGCCTTGGTGAAGGAAAGCTTTCTGTCGAGGTGTTAGATGGAGCCGCTATCGGAGCGAGCATCCTGCAGCGCAATTACGAATCGGCGGGAACCATTATGTTCTTGCTGAACGTAAGTAGCCTCTTGGAAGATTATACTAAGGCATGTACCCGCACAGCCCTTACTGCAAGCCTTGCCGTGAAGGTGGACAAGGTGTGGGTCGTTCGCGATGGCGTCGATGTTCAGGTGCGCATGCAGGATGTTCAGGTGGGCGACCTTGTGCGTGTGCGTTCCGGCAGCATGATTCCGGTGGATGGAACCGTTACCGAAGGCGACGCCTTTGTGAACGAAGCGACTATGACGGGCGAATCGCAGGCGGTTCATAAGACGGTCGGTAAGTCCGTTTTTGCGGGCACCATCGTAGATGAGGGCTCGATTGTCGTGTCGGTGCGTGCCGTGAGTGGCAATACTAAGATTCAGAAGATTATTGAGCTTATCGATCGCTCCGAAGACCTGAAGGCCTCTATCCAGAGCCGCGCCGAACGCCTTGCCGATGGAATTGTACCGTTCAGCTTTATCGGATTCGGGCTCACGCTCCTGTTTACGCGCAACATCACCAAGGCCGTCTCGATTCTGATGGTGGACTATTCTTGCGCCATCAAGCTTTCAACGCCAATTTCGGTGATTTCGGCACTGCGCGAGGCGGCCGACCGCAACATGACCTTGAAGGGCGGCAAGTACTTGGAAGAATTCGCGCTTGCAGGCACCATCGTTTTCGACAAGACGGGAACGCTCACCAAGGCGGAACCGAAACTCGAACGCGTGATTCCGTTCGGAAACCGCAGCGAAGAAGAAATTCTGCGCATTGCGGCCTGCATTGAGGAGCATTTCCCGCATAGCATGGCGCGCGCCATTGTGCGCGGGGCTGCCGAAAGGGGAATCGACCACGAAGAAGAACACGCTGACGTGAAGTACATTGTGGCACATGGAATTGCGACGACTCTCGACGGCGAACGCGCTATTATCGGTAGCAAGCATTTCGTAGTGGAAGACGAGAAAATTGCAGTGGGCGAGGCGGAACAGAAAAAGATTGATGAACTCGCCGGAGCCGCATCCGTGATTTACCTGGCCATTGGCGGGAACCTTGCGGGCGTGCTTTGCATTAGCGACCCTCCGCGTGACGAAGCCGCCGAAGCTATCCGCATGCTCCGTGAACGCGGAATCAAGCATGTGGCGATGATTACCGGCGATAGCCAGAAAGCTGCTGAACGTACAGCTCAACTTTTGGGCATTGACACCTTCTTTGCGCAGGTGCTGCCCGAAGACAAGCACCGCTATGTGGAAAAGATGAAGGCCGAAGGCCGCCGCGTGATTATGGTGGGCGACGGAATCAACGATGCGCCCGCCCTTGCCGCCGCGAATGTGTCGGTTGCTATGAGTGACGCCAGCGATATTGCCCGCGAAACGGCAGATGTGACGCTCCGCAGTGAAGATTTGCGCGATCTCGCCGAACTCCGTACGTTGAGTACGCTGCTTATGGAACGTATCCAGGCGAATTACCGCTTTATTGTGGCCTTCAACACGTCGTTACTGGCGGCAGGCTTCTTCGGTTTCTTGGCGCCCTCGACCTCGGCCTTGTTGCACAACCTCTCGACCATGGGAATCTGTGCCAAGAGTATGACCCCGCTAAAACCGGTGTAGGACCACAAAAAATCGGCGAAAATCGCCTAAATTAACGAAAAATGCCCCCGCTCAGAGCTACTTGAGCGGGGGCACCTTTATTCCCAAAGAGACACAAAAGAGGGAATTGGATTTTTTTGATTCAACCTAGCAAGCCCGAATCTGAATGCTATGGCAACAACCAGAGTTAGACTTGGCTAATTAAAAGTTAGATAAATCTAACTACAAAAACAAGGGCAAAATCGCGAAATAAATGTAAATTTTTTCTTATAATATTAGTTTTGTCTAAACAAATACGCTTTCGGTAATAATTTTAGCCTTGCCTAATTAGATTTATTAAACTATATTAGCCGCGTCTAAATAAGGCTGGTTAAAATGGACCATACAAAACTGACTCAAAGCTTAGAAGACTACTTGGAAATGGTGCACATGTTGCGCCTGGCGAACGGGCTTGCCCGTGTCAAGGATATTGCGGCGGCTCTCGGCGTGAAAATGCCGTCGGTTGCAAAGGCCATGGTGGAACTCAAGAAGATGGGCCTTGTGAGGCAGGAACCCTATAGCGGCGTGGAACTCACCGAAGAGGGCGAACGCGTTGCCGCAATGATTCTGAACCGTCATATTCTTCTGAAGGGATTCCTTATTAAGTTGGGCGTGTCCGAGGCGATTGCCGACAAGGATGCTTGCAGCATGGAACATATCCTTTCGGCGGAGACTCTTGGAAAGATTGAAGATTTTGTGAAGCCGACGGACGCGATTTCGTCGGCTAAAAAATTAAAACCCGCCGCGAAAAACGGCAAAAAAGCAGGTGAAAAGTAACATGAGCTGTAATTGTGGTTGCGGCGGAAAGTCGCAAACGAAAAAGTGGAGTACCGAGCCCAAGTTCTCGGAACTCAAAAAGGGCGACAAGGTGGAAATCGTCGGCTATAACGAAGGCGATTCTCGCTACAAGTCCAAGCTTCTTTCGATGGGGCTTGTGCGTGGCGTCCAGATCGAAGTCTTGCAAGCTGCCCCGCTCGGCGATCCGATCGAAGTGGCCGTGCTTTCTTATAGACTCTCGCTCCGTAAAGAAGAAGCGAACGTGCTCAAGCTGAGGAGGGTATAATGGCTGCTAGAAAACTTTTGACGATTGCTATTGCCGGTAACCCGAACTGCGGTAAGACGGCTCTCTTTAACGCCCTTACGGGTGCCCGTCAGCATGTGGGTAACTGGCCCGGCGTGACGGTCGAAAAGAAAGAAGGTTACTTTGAACTGGGCGACCGCCAGATTCGCCTGGTGGACCTTCCGGGTACTTACGCTCTGTTCGCAAATGCCGAAGACGAACGCGCTGCTGTCGATTACTTGCTTAGCCGCGAAGCAAGCTTGATCATCAACATCGTCGATGCCACGAACCTGGAACGTAACCTGTTCCTCACGAGTCAGCTTGCCGATATGCATATCCCGATGGTGATTGCCGTCAATATGATGGATATCGCCGAAAATCGTGGAATTCAGCTGGATCTCGATGAACTTTCTGACGTTTACGGCGTGCCGTGCATTCCGCTTTCCGCTGTGAGCGAAAAGAGCGTCACTAACTTTATCAGCCATATGGGCCATGTGCTGGCATCTCCGATGCCGCTCCCGAAACAGATGGTTTATGGTGACAAGATTGAAGAAACCGTTAAGGTCTTGGAACCGAAGGTGGCTCCGGTCGCAAAGCTCTTGGATGCGGACGCTCGTTGGGTTTCGCTCATGTATTTGGGCAACCAGAATAGTTATGCCGACAAGTTTGCCGAAGCTGGCGTAAAGATTAACAAGGCCGACGTTACAAAGATTCTTGGCGAAGAACCGGAATTTGCGATGGCCGAAAACCGCTATTCCATTTCGCACAGTGTGGCAGGCAAGGCAATTGTCGCTGCACGCGAGAAGAAGACCTTCTCGGATAAGCTTGATGCTGTGCTTTTGAACCGCTGGGCAGCTCTCCCGATTTTCTTGGTCATCATGTATCTGGTGTTCTGGATTGCAGTGACGATCGGTTCTGCGTTCATTGATTTCTTTGATGTACTGTTTGGTGCAATCTTTGTGGACGGCCTCGGCTACGTGCTCACGGACGTCTTCCATGCGCCGGGCTTTGTGTCCGCTATTCTCGCCGACGGTATCGGTGCCGGTATCCAGACGGTTTCGACCTTTATCCCGGTGATTTTCTTCATGTTCCTGTGCCTTTCCTTCTTGGAAGACTCGGGTTACATGGCCCGCGCGGCTTTCGTTGCAGACCGCTTCATGAGATTCCTTGGACTCCCGGGTCGCGCCTTCGTGCCGATGATGGTGGGTTTTGGTTGCGGTGTGCCGGGCATTATGGGCTCTCGCGTGTTGGAATCTAAGCGTGAACGTTTCCTCACCATTTTCTTGGTGCCGTTCATGAGCTGCGGCGCTCGCCTTCCGGTGTATGCGCTGTTTGCTGCAGCATTCTTTGGCAAGATGGCGGGCACGGTCGTGTTCCTGCTTTACCTCGCCGGCGTGCTGTTCGCCGTTGCCTACGGCCTCTTCTTGAAGAAGTCCCTGTTCCAGGGCCAGGCCAGCAACTTTGTGATGGAACTTCCGCCGTATCATTTGCCCAAGTTCAAGTCCCTGATGATTCACTGCTGGCAGCGCCTGCGCGACTACATCTGGCGCGCCGGTAAGGTGATTACGCTTGCCGTTGCAATACTTGGCTTCCTCAACAGCTTCGGCATTGTGGAGAAGGCTGTTGATGAAAATGCTCCGACCAATGAACCGGCAGGTTTTGAATTTACGGCTGGTAATGGTGATTCCGAAAATAGCTTGCTCTCTGTAATCGGTAAGGCCATTACGCCGGTGTTCGAACCGTTCGGAGTCGAAAAGGAAAACTGGCCGGCATCTGTGTCCCTGTTTACGGGCCTCTTGGCCAAGGAAGCTGTTATCGGTACCATGAACTCGCTGTATTCCATGGCGGGTGAAAATGCCGAAGCTCCTGCTGAAGAGCCGAAGGCTGAAGAACCTGCTGCAGAAGAAAAACCGCTTATCGCCGGTGTAGACGAATGCCCTGTCGAAGAAGAGGAAGAAGGTGGCGCTCCCGATATCAAGGGTGCCGTGCTCGAAGCTCTCGGCTCGATTCCGGCAAATCTCTCTGAAGTCATCGGCTCGCTTACCGACATTCTCGGAACCGCCGGTGAATTGGAAGGCCAGGAAGCTGCCGAACTCAAGAAAGAAACTCTCGACAAGATTACTGATGCCAAGGTGCTGACCTGCGAAGAATTCGCTGCCATCGCTACCTTCGGCGAAGAAGAAGAGGATGAAAAGACCCGCGAAGCCGTGTTCGAAAAGCTCGCTGCTGCTGGCATCACGCTCGACGAAGACGAAATGGGCGCTCTCGAAGAAGGCGACCTTTCCGAAACCGCCGACATCTACGCTAACCTCCGCTCTTACTTCCACAACCCGGATAAGAACGGTAACCCGGTGGATGGCTTTAACTGGCAGGTGTTCGCATTCCTCATCTTTATCTTGCTCTATGTGCCTTGCCTTGCTGCAATGGGTGTCGTAGCCCGTGAAATCGGCCTCGGCCTTGCTATCCTCATGGCTACGGTTCAGACGATTCTTGCTTGGGCTGTGGCGGTTCTCCTCTATCAGGTGCCGGTTGGAGGCGATACCAAGTGGATCGTCGCTGCCATCGTGGCGCTGGTGGGTACGGGAATCTTCCTCAAGCTCTTCGGCATGAAAGCCAACAAGGAAAAGAGATTCGAAGACTAATCTTTTAGAATCAAGAACTATTAAGGGCTGGTAGGCCCAAAACCTGCCGGCCCTTAATTAAAAAACTTGAATTAGATTAGTCTAATTTTTGAAACTAAACTAAAACATCTTGGCACGCATTTTGCAACAATAGCACACAGAAGGCGATAGCCAAGCGTTTTTGTTGCACTATTTGTAAAAAACCTGACGGAGTGTTACAAAAACAGAAAATCAATCCGTCAAGGGAGAGAAAAATGAAGAACCGTTTGACGTCTAATCTTGTGTTCGGCCTTGCAGCCGCTTCCTTCTTCGCCGTATCGGCTTTTGCTCAGGAAGCTGCCCCCGCTGCTGCCGAAGCACCCGCTGCAGCCCCTGCTGCTGAAGCTCCTGCCGCAGCCCCCGCTGAACAGGCTGCTCCTGCCCCTGCACAGGAAGCCCCTGCCGCCGCTCCGGCACAGGAAACTCCTGTCGCTGCCGCTCCTGCCGAAGAAAAAACCGCTGAATCCGCTCCTGCCGAAAACACTAACCCGGGCGAAGTCGCTGACGCCGCCGGTAACGCTCTCGGCATGCTCAAGGCTAGCATGAACGAAGGCACTTCGGAAGCCCAGATGGAAGTCAAGTACAATGGCGAAGTGGAATTTGATGCTTACACAGGCAATGTCTGGGCGGAAGATGACCTGAACCACAGCTATGCTTCTACCTTCGACCTGAATTTTGAAGTCAAGTTCAACGAAAAGTGGTCTGCGTTCGTGGGCCTCGAAGCCGATGGCGAAACCACTGATCCGGGTGCCATTTACAATGGTGCTTACGTTCAGTACCAGCCGGCTGATTTCTTCGCCGTCAAGCTGGGTGATCTGACCTTCTCGGAAGGTGCATTCGTTGCCTACTATGACTACGACGATCCTGCCGACAATGCTGCTGGTATGAAGGAACACGATATCCGCGGTTTTGAAATCGACTTGGCAGGCTTTATTCTCGGCTTTGGCTTTGGCCGTGGCGATAACGACTGGGCCGATGAAGAAGGTGCCAAGGTTTATGATGTCCACGCCGCTTACGAATTCGACTACGCCGGTCAGCACTTGCGTCCGTATGTGGACTATAAGAGCTTCCAGACCGCTCAGCATAACGAACTCCATGCCGGTGTCGAAGCGGGCCTCTCTCTCGGTGGTTTCGGCTTCAGGGCTGTGTATGGCTTCCATGCTGACTACCTGATGGACGATGGCGATGTCGTGGAAGATCAGGACTGGACTTCTACTGCCCACGCCTTCTTGGTTGAACCGACTTTCGAAGTGGGTATGTTTGATATCAAGACGACTGCCTTCTACGCCCTCATCAACAGAGGTGATGCTGCCGAGGATGCTAGCGACCTTGATAACGGCGAAATCCCGGAATACTTCTTCCTGTACGCCGAACCGGCCTTCAAGTTTGCTGAATTCATCAAGGTTGGCATTCCTGTAGAATACCACACGCACACTTTGGATGATGATGACGATACCGCTGCTACGTTCGATGTCGGTGCCCGCGTCTACATCACTCCGGTCGAAAACCTGGAAATCACGGCCTTCGGCATGGTGGATGTTGCCGTGCAGGATAACGAAGACGACAATGCTCTGCGTTTCGGCCTTGAAACGGTGTACAGCTTCTAATTACCTCGCATAATGCGCAAAAAGGGGACTGTGGCGTTTTGCCGCGGTCCTTTTTTTCTGTGAAGGGGAATGGCTGGCTTATTTTCCCTTCATACTTGCCTGAATTTTGGCAATAACCTCCTCCGGTGTCACAAAATTCAAAACGCTAAAAGCCGTCATTTCATTACCCATGTCCTTGAACGAGGCACCAAAATGATAAACGGTATCATCTATTAGCAGGAATCGGTCATGGATGGTGCGCATAGTTTTTAGTTCCAAGCCGGGATATTGCCTGTTGTGCATGTCCTTGGCTGCCTTAAATTCAGGTGTGATATGTGCGGAATATATGATTGCCTTAACATCTTTCGCACGCATCGCGGCAAATTTCAAAACCTCGATATTTGCATACGGATCGATAAACACCACGGACTGTTTCGCAGATTTCACTAAATCCGCAATCAGTACAAGCCCGTCAAACCGAGTCCCTGTTGCAAGAATGCCTCCTGTGGGTGTTTGGGCGGCTTTGACAAAGAAATCAATATGTTTTTCAACGGTCGAAAGACGATTGTCCACATTTTCGAGTTTCGTCCCCTGTTTTTCAATTAATTGCCGTTGTTCCTGAAACTGATTGGCGATCTGCATTCCAGTCGCAACCATTCGTTGATTTACGGCATAACCCTTGAGCATGTAGTCCTTCAGGACTTTATTTGCCCACTGACGAAAACGTGTCCCAGCGATGGACTTGACCCGATATCCCACGGATATAATAACATCAAGGTTGTAAAGGATTGTGTTGTAAGTTTGATCGGCATCAACACCCATATGTGCAAAATTTGCACATGTGATATCCTTTGACAATTCTCCTTCCTTATAGATATTTTTGATATGCCTTCCGATAACGGTTCTGTCTTTTTGAAACAAATCTGCCATCTGGACCTGCGATAGCCATACTGATTCCCGTTCCATACGCACCTCCAGCCGGACTTCACCTTCCGGCTGATAGAGTACGATTTCACCTTTTTCTTCGGTTTCTTTCATTTTTTACCTCTAGTTAAACAAAAAAAAGCCGGCCTTTGGATATACTAAAATCCCAACAATTGTTGGGGATATACCAAAAGGCCGACTTATTCGTCAGTCATGGCTTGCAGACGGAATTCCGCTGCCAGTGCCTGTCAGGGGATAATATACAAAAATTTTTAGATAAAAGGGGAATTACTTCCCCTCGCTACAGCCCCGGCCCCTCCCTGGTGTCATGCCCGACTTGGTCGGGCATCTCCTATTAAACCCGCCTTAGTCGGGTCTTCTGCTACCCCTTCTGCGGGCCCTCAGACGCCGGCCCGCAACGCCCCGGCTTGACCGGGGATCTCCTTTCCATGCGTCATTCCGGGCTTGACCCGGAATCTAGCTCAACTTTTTTACTACTATTTCCCCATGACATAGCCCCATTCCTCACGGTTTGGGGCGACCGGAAATTTTGAGATTCGTCTCTTATTCTCGCTCTGAAACTACCACTTTCTAATGACTCGAGAGTAAGACGAACGCTCACGTCCCATCTGGGGCGTGGGTCGTTTGTGCTTATTGAGTCAAGGGTGTGGTAGCCCGCAGAGCGATAGGCACGCTAAGCGACTCCACGCCTTTTTTTTGTAGAAAAAGAGCTTCGGTTCGCTGAAGGCTTCCGAATAGGGGTGATTCTCGCCCTATAAGGAATAGCGATGAACAAGCAACAGCTGGCGGCGAAGATTTGGGAATCTGCGAACAAGATGCGTTCAAAGATTGAAGCGAACGAATACAAGGATTACATCCTTGGTTTCATCTTCTACAAGTTCCTTTCGGATAAAGAGGTCAAGTATCTTAAGGGTCTTGGTTACACCGACGCTGACTTGGATACTGTTACCGAAGATGACGAAGAAATCGTCAAGAATGTCCAGCAGAACATCGGCTATTTCATCTCGTACGAGAACCTGTTTTCGACTTGGCTCAAGTTGAAAAGTGACTTCAACGTGTCGAACGTTCGCGATGCGCTTTCTGCTTTCAGCCGCCTTATCAATCCCTCGCACAAAAAAGTCTTTGACAAGGTGTTCGATACCTTGCAGACGGGGCTTTCCAAGCTGGGCGATACTTCCAACACGCAGACAAAGTCTATCAGCGACTTGCTCCATCTTATCAAGGATATTCCGATGGATGGCAAGCAGGACTACGATGTGTTGGGCTTTATCTATGAATACCTGATTTCGAATTTTGCGGCAAATGCGGGCAAGAAGGCGGGCGAATTTTACACGCCGCACGAGGTCTCGCTTTTGATGTCGGAAGTTGTTGCCGATCACCTGAAATCCCGGAAAGAGATAAAAATATATGACCCCACATCGGGTTCCGGTTCCTTGCTAATCAATATTGGCCAGGCAGTCGCGAAGCACATGGGCAAGAGCGACAAAATCAAGTATTACGCACAAGAGCTTAAGGAAAATACGTATAACCTTACTCGAATGAATTTGGTGATGCGTGGAATTCTGCCCGACAACATCGTGACTCGAAACGGTGATACGCTCGAAGAGGACTGGCCCTATTTTGACGAGAACGATCCGAAGGGTTCTTACGAACCGCTTTATGTCGATGCTGTCGTATCGAATCCGCCTTATTCGCAGAATTGGAACCCCGCTGATAAAGATGCCGACCCTAGATACGCCCGCTTTGGACTCGCTCCCAAGAGCAAGGCGGATTACGCCTTCTTGCTGCATGACTTGTTCCATATCAAGAGTGACGGAATCATGACGATTGTGCTTCCGCATGGCGTTCTTTTCCGCGGTGGTGAAGAGGGCGAAATTAGAAAGAACCTGATTGAAAGTAACCATGTCGATGCGATTATCGGGCTCCCCGCAAACATCTTCTTTGGAACGGGCATTCCCACGATTATCATGGTCCTGAAACAAAAGCGGGAACGCACGGATGTCTTGATTGTTGACGCGTCTAAAGGCTTCGAAAAGGTTGGCAAGAACAACAAGTTACGGGCTTCCGATATCAAGAAGATTGTGGATTCCGTGACAAAGCGTCTGGATGTCCCCAAGTTTTCAAGAGTGGTATCGCGTGACGAAATCCGCGAGAACGACTACAACTTGAATATCCCGCGCTATGTGGATTCGTCTGAAAAGACGGAAAGCTGGGATATTTACGCATCGATGTTCGGTGGCATTCCCGATAAAGAAATTGCCGACCTTGCGGAATACTGGGATGCGTTCCCGAATTTGAAGAGCGAAATTTTAGCGCCAATCAATAGCGGTTATTGGAAAATCAAGGCGACCGATGTCAAGTCTGCTGTAAAGAATTCTGCTGACGTGCTGGCATTTACCAAAAAGTATGCAACCGCTTTCAAGGGCTTTGACAAGTACCTGAATGGCGAATTAAACGGCTCGACGAACATTTCCAAGGAAGAATCGGTTTTGAGTGAGAATATTTTCGCTCGACTGAAAAATATTCCTTTGGTAAACGCATACGAAGCTTATCAGATTCTGGACAATGAATGGCTTAAAATAGCCGTTGATCTTGAAATTATCCAGACGGAAGGCTTTGCGGCGGTCAAGCAAGTGGATCCGAACATGGTTGTCAAGAAAAAGGACAACAAGGAATATGAAGTTCAAGATGGCTGGGTAGGCCATGTGCTGCCTTTTGATTTGGTGCAGTCCAAACTGTTGTCGGCAGAACATGCTTCGCTGAAGGCTGATGAAGAACGCCTTGCCGAAATTGTTTCGGGTTACGAAGAATCGTTGGACCTGCTGCCAGAAGACGAAAAGGAAAAGCCTTTTGTGAATGATGACAAGGATGCCTTTGTCTGGGCCGAGGTGAAAAAGACCATTAAGTCGGGAGACCTGGAGCCTGAAATATTGCAAATTCTCAAGAAGGTGCAAGACGATAACGGCGAAGAAAAGAAACTGAAAAAGCAGATTAAGGAAAAAGGCGAGCAGTTGATTCTTGCGACCAAGAAGGCGATTGAAGAATTGACGGATGAGCAAGCAAATGAATTGCTGTACGAAAAGTGGGTGGTGCCACTGGTAAATGGTGTGGCGAAATTGCCTGAAAAAGTGGTTGATGTTTTCGCTTCAAAACTTGAAAAGCTGGCTGAAAAATACAACACCACATTTGCAGAAGTTGAAGAACAGATTGTGCAGACAGAAACGGAACTTTCTGCAATGTTGGATGAGCTGACTGGCGATAAATTCGACAAGAAGGGCATTGCCGAATTCAAGAAACTGTTGGGTGTGTAATAACGGTGTCATCCTGAGCGGAGTCGAAGGATCTAGGGCAATTACAATGAAAACTATAGAACAAAAGGCAAAGAAAGTTCCGACAATACGATTCGCTGGTTTTGAAGACGGGTGGGTGAATAAGATATTTAGAGAATCTTTTACCTATTTACAAAATAACACTCTTTCGAGAGCTGAATTAAATAGTGAAAGCGGATTAGCGAAAAATATTCATTATGGAGATGTTCTTGTAAAATTTGGCGAATGTATAGATGTGGCTGAAGAAAAAATTCCTTTTGTTTCCGATGCATTTGTTGTTGATAAATTCAAAAATTCTTTTTTGCAAGACGGAGACATAGTTATTGCTGATACAGCAGAAGATGAAACCGTTGGCAAATGTACGGAAATGCAAGGGGTAAATGATGCAATCCTTCTTTCCGGTTTGCATACGATTCCGAGTAGACCAAAAGAAAAATATGGCTCAAAGTTTTTAGGATATTATTTGAATTCTTCTGCATATCGTAAGCAATTACTTCCTTTAATGCAGGGTGTAAAAGTTTTGTCTATTTCAAAATCAGCTCTACAAGAAACGAATTTGGTCATACCAAAAGATAATCAGGAACAGCAAAAAATAGGTTCGTTCTTTTCGAATATTGATTCTCTTATTTTGTTAGAACAAAAGAAATACGACAAGTTGATGCAAGTCAAAAAATCAATGCTCGAGAAAATGTTCCCCAAAGAAGGTGCGACCGTTCCTGAAATCCGCTTCGCCGGCTTCTCTGGCGATTGGGTTTGGAAAGAACTAGATGATATTATTGTTAGGATTGCAACAGGGCTGAACCCACGAGATAATTTTAAACTTAATTCAGGCGGTTCAAATTATTATGTTACAATAAAGAATTTTGAACATGGTCATTTATATTTGGATGAAAAATGTGATAGAATAGATGATTGCGCTTTACAACTTATTCAAGCACGAAGTGATCTTCAAAAAGATGATCTTCTTTTTTCTAGCATAGGACGCATTGGAGATTGCTATTTAATAAAAAATAACCCTCAAAATTGGAATATCAATGAATCAGTTTTTACGCTTCGCCCTAATAAAGCGATTGCTGCTTCTAATTATTTATTCCATGTTGTTCATTGTGATATTGTTCTTTCTCAGATTTTAGATAGTGTAACGGGAAGTACTTTTAAAAGTATAAAAATAGGAGATTTGAAAAAAGCTCTTATCCCAATACCCTGCAAAGAGGAACAAATTCAAATTGCAAATTATTTAGATAATCTCGATTCCCTCATTTCCCTCCAGCAACGCAAACTGGAAAAACTCAAGAACATCAAGAAATCATTGCTAGAGAAAATGTTTGTGTAGGGGTCAATATGGTTTTCAACAAAGAAATTGACTTTGAACATGCGCTCATTGAATTGCTGACGCATTACGGCTGGAAATCGGAGATTATCAAGAATCCGACCGAAAAAGACCTACTCCAAAATTGGGCAAACATTCTGTTCGAAAATAATCGCGGCATAGACCGCCTTAATGATTATCCGCTCACAGACGGCGAGATGCAGCAGATTATCGAACAAATCAATAACCTGAAAACGCCCTTGCTCTTAAACGGCTTTATTAACGGTGGCAGTGTCGCCATTACGCGAGACAATCCTGATGATGCCGCCCATTTTGGCAAAGAAGTTTCTTTGAAAATCTATGACCGTCTTGAAATTCAAGGTGGTCAAAGCCGCTATCAAATCGCGGAACAACCCAAGTTCCCGACAAAATCGAAAATTCTCAATGACCGTCGCGGCGACCTGATGCTCCTTGTCAACGGAATGCCTGTCGTCCATATAGAACTCAAAAAGAGTGGTGTTCCTGTAAGCCAGGCAGCCTATCAAATCGAAAAATATGCGAACGAGGGAATTTTTTCAGGGCTATTTGCGCTGGTGCAAATCTTTGTCGCCATGAATCCTGACGAAACATTGTATTTCGCGAATCCCGGCCCCGAAGGGAAATTCAATCCCGACTTCTATTTTCATTGGGCGGATTTCAACAACGAGCCCATCAATGACTGGAAAGATATTGCATCTTCATTGCTTTCTATTCCGATGGTTCATTGGATGGTTGGTTTTTACACCGTTGCCGACGGCTCCGATGGCATATTGAAAGTCATGCGCAGCTATCAATATTATGCTGCAAGAGAAATTTCTACCAAGGTGAAAAGTATCAAGTGGGAAGGAGACGACCAGCTTGGCGGCTACATTTGGCACACGACCGGTTCCGGCAAAACAATGACATCGTTCAAGTCGGCACAGCTCATCGCAACTTCGAAAGATGCTGACAAGGTTGTTTTCTTGATGGACCGAATTGAACTCGGAACGCAGTCGCTCAAGGAATACCGCAACTTTGCGGGGGCTGGGCTTTCGGAACAGCAAAAGGCAAATACTGTCCAAGAAACCGAAGATACGGTGGTGCTTATCGGAAAACTCAAGAGCGATAATCCCGCCGATACGCTGATAGTGACGTCCATTCAAAAAATGAGCAATGTCAGCGAAGATTTCAAAAAACTGAAAGCGACTGACTTGGCGGTTATCACTTCAAAGCGGATTGTCTTTATCGTTGACGAATGTCACCGCTCTGTTTTCGGAGATATGCTGTTGACCATCAAGCACACTTTCCCGAAAGCGATATTCTTCGGATTTACAGGAACGCCCATTCAAGACGAAAACCAGGTTCAAAAGAATACGACGGCAACCGTATTTGGCAATGAACTCCATCGCTACAGCATTGCAGATGGCATCCGCGATGGAAACGTTCTCGGCTTTGACCCTTATAAGGTATTGACCTTTGCTGACGATGATTTACGAACTCAAGTGGCTTTGGAACAGGCGAAGGCAAAAACAGTAGAAGAGGCTTTTGCAAACTCTGCAAAGAAAAAGAAATTTTTGGAATTCAAGAATAAAGTTCCAATGGCCGGGCATTATGAAAGTGACGGTTCCTATACAAAGGGAATTGAGGATTATGTCCCGCTCGTTCAATACAGAACTGAAGTTCATCAATCTAAAGTTGTCGAAGACATCCTGAAAAATTGGTTTGTCCTTTCGCAGAATGGTAAATTCCACGCCATTTTTGCTACCAGTAGTATTCCCGAAGCCTTGGAATATTACAAGCGGATTAAAGCAGTAAAACCCGATTTGAAGGTAACCGCCCTTTTTGATCCGAGTATCGATAATGAGGATGGTGCAACAATCAAGGAAAACGGCCTGAAGGAATTGATTGAAGATTATAATGAGCGTTATAATCAAAAGTTCACGATTCCCACTTGGGCGAAAATGAAAAAGGATATCGCCGCAAGGCTTGCGCACAAGAAGCCTTACGAACGGATAGAACGTGAGCCTGAAAAACAAATAGATTTGTTGATTGTCGTCAACCAAATGCTGACAGGATTTGATTCCAAATGGATAAACACTTTGTACTTGGATAAAATTCTTGAATACGCCAATGTGATTCAGGCATTCTCCCGCACGAATAGGTTGTTCGGAAAAGACGAAAAACCGTTCGGAACAATCAAGTATTACAGAAAACCGCATACCATGGAAAAGAATATCGAGGCTGCGGTAAAATTGTATTCCGGCAACAAACCCCTGGGCCTTTTTGCACAAAGATTGGGGAAGAACTTGTTGTTGATGAACTCTTTCTTCGCCCAAATTAAAGACTTGTTTGAACTAGCGGGAATACCGAATTTTGAAAAGCTTCCTGAAGATCCTGCCGAAAGGAAGAAATTCGCAAGCCTTTTCAAGGAATTTAACGACTACTTGGCTGCCGCAAGAATTCAAGGTTTTACTTGGGACAAATTGACATATAAGGTTGAAGTAGACAATTCTGGCAAAAAGCAGGAAATAACGCTCGCGTTAAACGAGACGACATATTTGATTTTTGCTATGCGTTACAAGGAATTGTTTAGCGGAAAAAGTGGCTCTGGTAGCGACGACGTCCCTTATGATATCGACGGCTATTTAACTACGATTGATACCGGCAAAATCGATTCAGATTATATGAATTCCCGATTTGAAAAATTTTTCAAGTTGCTGCAAACTAAAGGTGTTGATGCGGATGATTTGGAAAAAGCCGAAGCCGAATTGCATAAGACTTTCGCCACGCTCACACAAGAAGAACAGAAATATGCGGACATGTTCTTGCACGACATCCAAAGTGGCGATGTGAAACCGGAAAAAGGTAAGACGCTACGGGATTACATCACGGATTATATGGGCAAAGCTCACGACGATAAAATCCATCGTTTTGCTAAAACATTTGGATTTGATGAAAAAATGCTCCGTGTCTTGATGTCCCAGGATGTTAACGCGGCAAACATCAACGAATACGGTCGATTAGACGCGCTGAAAAATTCTGTCAAGGATACCAGTGCGGCAGCCCGCTATTTTGAAAATACCAGCGGTCGAAAATTATCAATCCCCAAAGTTAAAATCAAACTCGACGATTATCTCCGAAAATTCATCCTCGAGGGCGGATTTGATTTGGAGTAGATGCTAAATGTATTTTAGAACGGTTTTTATCGCCGTTTCAGAATTTGTACAATTCTGGATTGAAGCAATAGTTGTTCAGTGTTTGTTGTTTTTGTGTAATAGGAGTTTAATATTCTCTTTACTGTTAGGAGTTGCTATGAAAAAAAGTCCTCTTTCCGTATTTATTATTCGTTTATTCCCTTTTTGGGGAATAGCAGTTATGATTGTAGTTGCTAAGTATTGCGATACAGAAGGTGCTGTTATAAATTGTGGAGTGGCGCTTGCAACATTTTATGCAGCTTTGGTTGCCTTATGGAAAGATGAATACAAGGAGTATTCTCAACGTCCTATTTTGACAATTGGGTTATCCGACAGATTTACAAATGTAAACGGACAAATTTGGCGTAGATTGGAGGTCAGCAATATAGGACGAGGTCTCGCAAAAAACGTTTCAATAAAGATTTCTTGTGATGATCCGCAATTTGTTCCAATAAGATTGGTTTGGACTCATATAGAATTGCCGCTACAAAATATTGAACCGAATGATTGTGCTTTATGTGATATAGCTCGATTTCATGAGCAGGGCTTTTGTTTGCAAACGGAAGTTGATCCTGGTAATTCTTATACATCATTTGGCTTGGAAAGCAAAAATTTTAAATTGACAATTAGTGCGGACAATTTTCCCAAAGTTGAAAAAGAGTTGAAAGTGAAATTTGTTGATGGAAAGTTTTTATGGGAATTGCGTTAGGGATAGTTACCCGAAGGGCCGAGACTACAGGCTCGGCGAGCGTAGCGAGTATAGCCCGACCCGGCGAGGGACGAGCCGGGAAACGCCCCCTTCGTAATGCAGTTGTCAAGGATTTCTTGACAACTGTTGCAAAAATACCCCCATTTCCCGCAGTTTAGCCTTTACTAATTAGCCGAGGCTTTCTAAATTTAGCTATGACTAATATATAAGGTGTGTTTTTCATCTAATCGGAGCCGTCCTATGGAACAAGTAAAGTTAAGCCAGAGCCTTGAAGACTACTTGGAAATGGTGCACATGCTGCGCCTTGCAAACGGGATTGCCCGTGTCCGCGACATTGCAGCGGCGCTCAAGGTCAAGATGCCGTCGGTGGCGAAGGCGGTAATCGAACTCAAGAAGCTCGGCCTTGTGACGCAGGAGCCTTACAGCGGCATCGAACTCACGTCGGAAGGTGCGCTTGTGGCGTCCCAGATTTTGAACCGTCACATTCTGCTGAAGAGTTTCTTGATCAAGCTCGGCGTGTCCGAGGCGATTGCCGACAAGGACGCCTGCTGCATGGAGCACATTCTTTCGGCGGAGACTCTCGAAAAAATCGAGGAGTTTGTGAACACGCCCAGTGAACCGTCGAAAAAGTCGAAGACCGCTAAATCTACGAAAAAGTAAATCGTTGGTGTATGAATAACGAACCGAAGTTTTCGGAACTTAAAAAAGGCGACAAGGCCGAAATTATTGGATACAACACGGGTGATTCTCAGTACAAGTCCAAACTTTTGTCGATGGGGCTTGTGCGCGGCGTGGTGCTGCAGGTTTTGCAGGTGGCACCGCTCGGCGACCCGGTCGAGGTGAGCGTGCTTTCGTACAGGCTTTCGCTCCGTAAACAAGAGGCTAACGTACTCAAGTTGAGGAGAGTCTGATGCCTATCGAGAAAGAAGTTTTCACGATTGCGATTGCAGGCAACCCGAACTGCGGAAAGACCGCTCTGTTCAACTCGTTGACCGGCTCAAACCAAATTGTGGGCAACTGGCCGGGCGTGACTGTCGAAAAAAAGGAAGGCCAGTTTAAGCTCGACAACCACACGATTCGCGTGGTGGACTTGCCGGGTATCTACGCGCTGTTTGCAAACTCCGAAGACGAGCGTGCTGCTCTCGATTACCTGCTCAAGGGCGAAGCGGATTTGGTCGTGAACATTCTGGATGCCACGAACCTGGAGCGCAACCTGTTCCTCACGAGCCAGCTGATGGAAAAGGGCGTGCCGATGGTCTTGGCGGTGAACATGATGGATATCGCGGCGAGTCGCGGCATCCATGTGGACCTGCACAAGCTCGAAGAAATCCTCGGCGTGACGGCGATTGGCCTCACGGCGGTTTCGCCCAAGAGTTGCGAAGGCTTCGTGAACGATTTGCACAAACTGCTGCATAACAGCCGCGAGCTTCCGCTCCCGAAGGCGGTCAAGCATTCCGAAGTCCTGGAAAAGCTGATTGAAGAAATTGCGGTGCCGCTCAAGCCCGTAGCCGACAAACTAGGGGCAAGCCCGCGCTGGACGGCGGTGCAGTATCTGGAGCATAGCGGACGAGTGCTGGAACTTGCCGACGAACTCGGTGTCGAAATCCCGCACGACAAGATTGAAGAAGACTTGGGCGAAGAGGTGGAATTTGCATTGGCCGATTCCCGCTATTCCTATGCCCGCGATATCGCCAAGGCGGTGATTCGCGACAACACCAACAAGCGCACACGAACGGACAAACTCGACAAGCTCTTCTTGAACCGCATCTTGGGAATCCCGCTTTTCCTCATTGCCATGTATCTGGTGTTCTGGTTTGCGGTGAAGATCGGCAGCGCGTTTATCGATTTCTTCGACATTTTGTTCGGTGGAATTTTCGTGGACGGCATGACGGAACTGTTGACGAAGATTGGCGCTCCGGGCGTTGTCGTGGCGCTGTTGGCGAACGGCATCGGTACGGGCATCCAGACGGTATCGACGTTCATTCCGGTCATCTTCTTCATGTTCCTTTGCCTTTCGTTCCTTGAAGATTCCGGCTATATGTCGCGTGCGGCGTTTGTGGCGGATCGCTTTATGCGGTTCCTCGGGCTCCCGGGAAAGGCTTTCGTGCCGATGATTGTGGGCTTTGGCTGCTCGGTGCCTGCGCTCATGGGCACGCGTACGCTCGAAAACAAGCGTGAAAGGTTCCTTACTTTGTTCCTGGTGCCGTTCATGAGCTGCGGCGCTCGCCTCCCGGTGTATGCGCTGTTTGGCGCGGCGTTCTTCGGCGAAAGCGCAGGGACGCTCGTGTTCGGAATTTACTTGACGGGCATCGTTATTGCGTTGATTTATGGCCTGCTTTTGCGCCATACGCTTTTCATGGGCAAGGAATCGACGTTTATCATGGAACTGCCGCCATACCATCTGCCCAAGGTGCGTAACCTTTTCCGCCACGCATGGCTCCGCCTCAAAGAATTCGTTTTCCGCGCGGGTAAGGTCGTGCTCATTATGGTGACGGTGCTCGGCTTTATGGGTTCCGTCGGTACTGACGGTAGTTTCGGTAACGACAACAACGAAAAGTCGGTGCTGAGTGCCGTGGGTACGGTGATTACGCCGGTGTTTGAACCTTTCGGAGTCGAACGCGACAACTGGCCCGCTTCGGTGGCTCTTTTTACGGGGCTCTTCGCAAAAGAGGCGATTGTCGGAACGCTCAATTCGTTGTACGCCATCGAGGGTACGGGCGACGCTAACGCTACTAACGTTGCTGAAAAAGCGGGGGAGGCTGCCGCTGCCGAAACCGCTGCGGACGAAGGCTTTAGCCTGAAATCTACGGTAAAAGAAGCTCTCGTAAGCATCCCCGCGAACTTAGTGGAAGTCTTTACCTCCATTGCGAACCCGCTGGGAGTCAAGGCTGCGATTGAAGAATCCGAAGGTGCTGGAAACGAAGGCGCGTACAAGACCATGCAGGCGCATTTCAACCTGGGGCGTTTCCAGGTGTTGGCATACTTACTATTTATATTGCTCTACGTGCCGTGTCTTGCTGCCATGGGAACCGCCTTCCGTGAACTCGGGCGCTTCTACGGAACGCTCATGATGGTGTTTCAGACGGTTATCGGCTGGAGTCTCTCGGTGCTGTTCTTCCAGGTGACCTGCGGACATTCCATCGCGCTGATTGTGACCTCGGTGGTGCTCCTCGCCGGTGTGGTCGTGAGCCTCATTTTGATCGGTCGCGATCAACGCAAGAAGAAAGTGTTTGAATGACGCCCTTTTTCGCTCGATTTGCGTCTGATTTAAGGGTATTTACGGAATTTGTAAAAACGCTGTAATTCTTTACAATTTTTGAAATCAAAAATTTAGCCTAATTCTGGAATTCGGCTTTTGTTTTACATTTTTGACCGCTTTTTCAATAATTGACGGGTGATTTTGTCCGTTTGGCACGGATTTTGCAAATACGGAGCGCAAAAAAGTAAAACAAGGATTATTTATGAACGCTCAAGCACTTTACGATCCGGCCAACGAACACGACGCCTGCGGTGTCGGCCTAGTTGCCAATATTAATAATGTTGCCTCGCACCAGATTGTGTTGCAGGGTATTACGGTCTTGAAAAGGCTCATGCACCGCGGTGCGGCTAGTAGCGACCCTGAAACGGGTGATGGCGCTGGCCTTTTGCTTTCTATGCCGCATAAGTTCTTCCGCAAGCTGTACCCGAATCTTCCGGCCCGTTACGGCGTGGCCATGTACTTTGTCGAAAATACGCTTGCCGCCGACGCCCTGGATGCCGAAATCAAGCGTGTTGCCGAATCTGAAGGTGTAGATGTCATTCAGTTCCGCGAAGTTCCGGTGAACCCCGCTACCATCGGTCACACGGCCCGCGAAACCTTGCCGCATATTCGCCAGGTGTTCTTTGACGGCTCCAAGTTCAAGACCAACGAAGAATTCGATATCAAGCTTTACGTGGTGCGCCGCCTGGTCGAAAAGACCTGCAAGGGCGTGTATGTTTGCAGCTGCAGCCGCAAGAGCATCGTTTACAAGGGTCTGTTGCTTGCAAGCCAGATCGAAGGCTTCTATAAGGATCTGAACGACCTCGATTTTGAAAGCCCCTTGGCTCTCGTGCACCAGCGTTATTCTACCAATACGTTCCCGACTTGGCCGCTGGCTCACCCGTTCCGCTACCTCGCTCACAACGGTGAAATCAACACCCTGCGCGGTAACCTGAACAGTCTGCGTGCCCGTGAACCGCTCCTGAAGAGCGAAGTCATCGGTGACGATTTGCCGAAGCTCTTGCCGCTCATTATGCCGGGCCAGAGCGACTCTGCTAGCCTCGATAACATGTTTGAGCTTCTCGTCGCTGCGGGTCGTAGCCTCCCGCATGCGATGATGATGCTCTTGCCGCAGGCTTGGGGCCAGAAGCATTACCTGGGTCGCGACGTGCGTGGCTTCTTTGAATACGAATCCATGCTTATGGAGCCGTGGGATGGCCCTGCCGCCGTCGCTTTCTCTGATGGTGTGAACGCCGGTGCAATCCTTGACCGCAACGGCCTTCGTCCGGCACGTTACACTTTGTGTAAAGACGGTCTCTTCGTGATGGCCTCTGAAACGGGCGTGCTCGACCTGCAGGATGACGAAGTCGAAGAAAAGGGCCGCCTCAAACCCGGTGAAATCATCTACCTCGATCTCGAAAATCACCACATCTTGAAGAACGCCGAAATGAAGGCTTACGTGGCCCGTAGCAAGCCGTACCGCCGCTGGGTCGCCGAAAACAAGATGAGCGTTCGTGGCCTCTTTATCGAAATCAACCCGGCCGATGTTCCTGACGATATTCTGGTGCAGCAGAAGCGCTTCGGTTACTCTGCCGAAGACCTCTCCATCATTTTGCAGCCCATGGCCAAGAACGGTGCAGAACCTATCGGTTCTATGGGTAACGACGCCGCTCTCGCCGTGCTTTCTGACAAGCCGCAGCCGCTGTTCAACTACTTTAAGCAGCTCTTTGCCCAGGTCACAAACCCGCCGATTGACCCGATTCGTGAAGAATTGGTGATGAGCCTTACGACCTACATCGGTAACCACGGCAACATACTCGAAGAAACTCCGGAGCAGGCGCACCTCATCAAGATTCCGCGCCCGATCGTGACCGAAGACGAAATCCGCCGCTTTGAAAACATCGGCGATAAGGCCTTCAAGGCCAAGGAACTCAAGATGCAGTTCCCGCTCGGTGGCAATGGGGAAGTCCTGGAAGCTGCCTTGCAGAACCTCGCTGGCGATGCTGTGCGTGCCGTGAATGATGGTTTCGATATCATCGTTCTGACCGATAAGAACATCGATTGGGGTTACGTGCCTATTCCGTCGCTGCTTGCCACGGCCAGCGTGAACCGCGCCCTTGTGGAAGCCGGTGTACGTCCTGAAATCGGTCTGGTGGTGCAGTCTGGCGAAGTCCGCGAAGTCATGCACTTTGCCTTGTTGCTCGGTTTCGGTGCCACGGTCATCAACCCGTATTTGGCCTTCCAGAGCATTACCAACATGTGCCACAACGGCGACCTCGATGTCGATCCGGTGACGGCTGCCGCCAACTACGTGAAGGCTGTGGACAAGGGCCTCCTCAAGATTATGTCGAAGATGGGTATTTCTACCCTTCGTAGCTACCGCAGCGCCCAGATTTTCGAAGCGGTCGGCCTGAACAAGGAACTCGTCGAAAAGTTCCTGCCGGGAACCGCAAGCCGCATCGAAGGTATCGGCCTCGAAGAAATCGCAACCGAAGTGGGCGAACGCCAGAAGATCGCCTTTGCCGATGCAAGCAAGGTGCTTCAGTCCGGCGGCCAGTACGCTTACCGCAAGGAAGGCGAAAAGCACTTGTGGACTCCGCAGTCCTTGGCGGCGTTCCGTCAGGCTGTGCAGGGTGGCGACTACGAAAAGTTCAAGGTTTACAGCAAGCTGATTAACGATCAGTCTGAACGCCAGGCAACGCTCCGCGGCCTCTTCAAGTTCAAGGAAGCGGCTCCGATTGATATTTCCGAAGTCGAAAGCCGCGAATCCATTGTCAAGCACTTTGTGGCAGGCGCTATGAGCCTTGGTTCTTTGAGCCCTGAAGCTCACGAAACCATCGCTATCGCCATGAACCGCATCGGTGCCATGAGCAACTGCGGTGAAGGTGGTGAAGACCCGGATCGCGATACTCCGGCTCCGAACGGTGATATCCGTAGCTCTGCTATCCGCCAGATTGCTTCGGGCCGCTTTGGTGTCACGATTGACTACCTGCGCCACGCAAAGGATTTGCAGATCAAGATGGCTCAGGGTGCAAAGCCCGGTGAAGGTGGCCAGCTGCCGGCTCACAAGGTGAACGACTTTGTGGCTCGCATCCGTCACAGTACGCCGAATGTGTCGTTGATTTCTCCTCCGCCGCATCATGATATTTACTCTATCGAAGACTTGGCTCAGCTCATTTACGATCTGCGTAACTCCAACCCGAAGGCTCGTGTTTCCGTGAAGCTCGTGTCCGAAGTGGGTGTGGGTACGGTTGCCGCTGGTGTTGCCAAGGCTCATGCCGACGTGGTGCTCATTTCTGGCCACGATGGCGGTACGGGTGCATCTCCGCTCACCTCTATCAAGCATGCCGGCCTTCCGTGGGAACTCGGTATTGCCGAAGCGGAACAGACTCTTGTGCTCAATGACTTGCGCGGTCGTATCAAGCTCCAGGTCGATGGCCAGCTCAAGACGGGCCGCGACATTGTGGTGGCAGCCCTCCTCGGTGCCGAAGAATTCGGCTTTGCTACGAACTTGCTCGTTAGCCTTGGTTGCGTAATGGACCGCAAGTGCCATACGAACCAGTGCCCCATGGGTATTGCAACGCAGGATGCCGACTTCCGCAAGCGCTTTGCTGGCAAGCCGGAATACGTCGAAAACTTCTTGTTCTTCATCGCCGATGAAGTCCGCGAAATCCTCGCAAGCCTCGGTCTCCGCTCTCTCGAAGAAGCCTGCGGCCGTAGCGACCTCCTTGAAAAGGATTCCGCCATCGCCTTCTACAAGGCCAAGAACCTCGACTTCTCCAAGATTTTCGAAACCGTCAAGGGTGGCGTCAAGTCCTTCGACAAGAACTATGTCAAGGAAGAACTGGTCAACTTCGACCGCCGCGAACTCTTGCCGTTCGTCAAGGAAACTCTCGAAAAGGGGACTGCCGTGGAACTCAGCGCGATGGTACACAATACTGACCGTACGGTGGGTACGGAACTTTCCGGCGAAGTGGACGAACACTTTGGCGAGAAGGGCCTTCCCGAAGATACGATCCGCATTCACCTTCAGGGTGTCGCGGGCCAGAGCTTCGGTGCCTTCCTTGCTCCGGGTGTCACGCTCGATTTGGAAGGCGAAGCCAACGACTTTATGGGCAAGGGCCTCTCGGGTGGTAAGATTATCGTGCGTCCGCCGCACAACGCAACCTTCAAGGCCGAAGACAACGTCATTGCCGGTAACGTGATCGGTTATGGTGGTACCAGCGGTAAGGTGTTCATCAATGGTCTTGCTGGCGAACGCTTCGGTATCCGTAACTCCGGTATGCTCCTCGTCTCCGAAGGCGTGGGTGACCACGGTTGCGAATACATGACGGGTGGCCGCGTGGTCGTGCTCGGTCGCGTAGGCGTGAACTTCGCCGCAGGTATGACTGGTGGCTTTGCTTACGTGTACGACGAAACGGGTCACTTCGACCTGAGCTGCAACGTGGGCTCTGTGGACCTTGAAAGCGTGCTTGCCGGTACCGACAGCGAACGCGAACTCATTGACTTTATTGAACAGCATGTTCAGGCAACGGGTAGCGAAAAGGGTAAGCGCATCCTTGAAAACTGGAACAGCGAACGTCCGAAGTTCGTAAAGATCTTCCCGGTCGACTATCGTAACGCATTACAGGGAAAGGTAAAATGATAGTAGACGGTAGACAGTAGGCTGTAGACAGTGTAAGTAAGGCGGCTATGCCGCGATTATAAAAACTTCCTACTTCCTACTTCTAACTTCCTACTGAACATTGAAAGTTTAACTAAAGAAGTTGAAGCCTATTATGGAACAGATTAAACGCATACAAGATGTTTACCGCCCTGTCGAAGAGCGAATTAAGGACAACAACGAAGTCGAACGCAAGTTGACTTCACTGGAAATCGTACAGCAGGGTTCACGCTGCCATACGTGTGGCATTCCGTTCTGTCATGGTGCGGGTTGTCCGCTCGGTAACCTGGTGCCCGAATTCAATGCGGCTGTCGCTGCAGGGAATGCGGAACGCGCCTACAACGTTATCAGCAAGACGGCCTTCTTCCCTGAATTTACGGGCCGCGTTTGCCCCGCCCTTTGCGAATCCGCCTGTACGGGCAATGTGCATAACGATCCCGTGATGGTTCGCCAAATCGAAAAGTACATCATCGAAACAGCCTTCGAAGAAGGCCGCGTAACGCTCCCTACTGCAGAATGGAACGGTAAAACCGCTGCGGTTATCGGCTCGGGTCCTGCAGGTCTCTTTGCTGCCGAAGCTCTTCGTCGCAAGGGTTACGCCGTTACCGTTTACGAAAAGCGTGAAAAGGTGGGCGGCCTCCTGCGCTACGGTATTCCGAACTGGAAACTCGACAAGTCCGTTATCGATCGACGCGTCAAACTCCTCGAAGAAGCGGGCATCAAGTTTGTCTGCAGCACCGAAATCGGCAAGGACATCTCGGCGGAATACATCCACAAGAATTTTGACTATGTATTCCTCGCCATCGGTACGCCGAACGCCCGCGACTTGAAAATCCCGGGCCGCGAAGCCGAAGGAATCTTCCTTGCGCTCGACTTCTTGCACGGCGCAAACAAGCCCGGCGAAACGAATCCTGAAAAGTTCAGCGCCAAGGGCCGTAAGGTCTTGGTGATTGGCGGTGGCGATACGGGTAACGACTGCGTGGGCAAGGCAATCCGCGAAGGCTGCGAAAGCGTGCTCCAGGTGGAATTCATGCCCAAGCCGCCCGAGGAACGTTCTCCGTCCACTCCGTGGCCGGATTGGCCGTACATGCTGCGTACCAGCTACGCCCAGCACGAAGGTGGCGAACGCCGCTGGAACGTGTCTTCCAAGCAGTTCATTGTGAAAGATGGCCGCGTCGCAGGCGTCGAAGCTGTCCGCGTGGAATGGGAAATGTCCCCGCAGGGCCGCCCGCTCAAACCCAACGAAGTCCCGAATTCCACCGAAGTCATCGAAACCGACCTGGTTGTGCTCGCCATGGGCTTCACCGGGGTCCCGGCAGAAGGCATCGTGAACGATTTGGGCCTGCAACTTACGCCGCGTACCGCGATCATTCCGGACCCGGCTCGCCACATTTACGCAGTCGGTGACTGCGCAAATGGCGCGTCCCTTGTGGTCCGCGCCATGGCCGATGCTAAGGCGAAAGTTGCATCTCTTTAAAATTGCGCCATAGACATAAATAGAAGAGGCTTAAGTTCCGCTTAAGCTTCTTTTATACTATTTTTATAGGGAATAAAACGGAGAATACGTGATGAATTATCTGATTGTACCTGGCTTGAATAATTCTGGACCGAAACATTGGCAAACTTTTTGGGCCAAGAGCCTGCCTAACGCTACTCGCGTGGAGCAACGCTGCTGGGACAATCCCGAGAAGGGCGAATGGGTTGAGACTCTCGATAAGGCCATTCGCGCTTTGAAGGGCGATACAATCCTGATTCCTCACAGTTTGGGCGTTTGCACCACCGTAAACTGGCTTTTAAAGGCGGCTTCGTGCGGAGGCGTGCCTGCGTACGTCAAGGGCGCATTTCTCGTTTCTCCGAGCGATGTAGACAATGTAGACGTCATCAAGAGCTTTGCTCCGATGCCGCTTGAAAAATTGCCGATTCCCGCCTGTGTGGTGGCCAGCGAAAACGATCCGTTCGTCACCATGGAACGTTCGCTGTTCTTTGCAAACGCTTGGGGCGTCAAAGTCTACAATGCCGGCGCTCTCGGCCACATCAATTCCGATTCCGACCTTCGCGAATGGGAACAAGGCCGCGGCTTCCTCGCCGAATTCGAATCAAACCTTTAAATGAAAACGCCCCGACATCGTCGGGGCGAAATTTTTTTGAGATAGAGTCGAGCTTAGCTCTTACTCGCCCAAGCAGCTGTCCATGGCTGCGATGATCTTCTTCTTGTCCATGTGCTGGCCAATGAAGACGAGGCGAATAATGCGGTCACCGTACTTTTCGTCCCACACCTTCAGCAGGTCCGGATTTTCACGGAGAATACGCTTCTGTTCTTCTTCGCTTTCGCTGGCGAACCACGGTCCGAAATTCTGGGCGGAAGCCTGCTTGCCGGCTTGTTCGAACAGGTAGCTGTTATCGCGTTCGTCTTCGAACCACACGAGACCCTTGGTGCGGATGATGCTGGTCGGATAGTCGTCGAGCAACACTTCGAAACGTTCACGAATCAGCGGACGGCGGCGTTCGTACACGAATGTGCTGATGCCGTATTCGTCACCATGCGGATGATCCTTGTCGTGGTGGTGGCCGCAATGGCACACGCCGTGTTCGTGGTCGCAGTGGCTATGGTCTTCATGATCGTGGTCATGTTCATCATGGTCGTGGTGATGATGTTCATGATCGTCGTCATCATCATGGTCATGATGGTGGTGATGTTCATGCTCGTCGTGGTCATCATCATCGTCGTCGTCGGGGGTTGTTTCCTTCATGAGTTCCTTGGCCCAAGCGGCGGAGTTGCCGACCTTTTCGAAGTCGAACTGCTTAGTGTCCAAGATATCCTTCATTTCGACCTTGCCGTAATTCGTCTCGATCATCTTGGCGTCGGGCTGCAAGGCGCGAACCACGGCTTTCACGTGTTCAAGGTCGGTTTTAGACAAACTATCAACCTTGTTCATCACGATGGTGTTGCAGAATTCAATCTGCTGGATGAGCAAGTTCGCGATATCTTCTTCTTCAAGATCCTTGGATAAAAGCTTCTGGCCGCCAGCGAATTCGTCGGCGAGGCGTGCCACGTCAACAACGGAAACGATGTTGTCCAGGTGGCAGGGGAGCGGGCGACCGTCGCGGCTCTGCAACTGGGCGCCGGCCATGCAAATAGTCTGTGCGATAGGAATGGGTTCGCAAATACCGCTCGCTTCAATCAGAATATAGTCGAACTTGTTCATTTCCAACAGTTCGGCAATTTGTTCCAAAAGGTCGGTCTTCAGGGAGCAGCAAATGCAGCCGTTAGACAGCGGCACCACCTTGCCGGAGTCTTCCTTGGTAATGTTTCCGCCCTTTTCGATAAGGGTTTGGTCAATATTCACTTCGCCAATGTCGTTTACGATCACGGCGACGTGGTAACCTTGCTGGTTGTTGAGAACAAAATTGAGGAGGGTGGTTTTTCCGGCTCCGAGGTAGCCGGTGAGCAGCGTAATAGGTACTGACTTTTTCATAGTGCTTTAAAATTTAGTTTTTTTCGCGAATTTCGGCTTTTTTATAAAAGAAAACTGGCCCAGCAGAGCCGGACCAGTTTTTTGGGGGTTAGGAGGAGAACAAAGATTTCTGGTACATAAGATATAAAAATTTGAGGGGGCTGACAAGTAGATTACTGAAAAAATTTCTTACATATTTCTTATTTTTGTCGTTTTTGTGTGATATGGCTAAATGCGCTGGTACAAAAAGTACCGCTTTCCTTTTTTGTGCCCTACAAAAGCCCCTTTTGTAAGAAAAAGTTCATTTTTGAGTAAAAAACGGCTATATTTGTATTAAGAATGGAGAACGTATGAATTGTCGAATACTGATGCGTTTCGTTGGCACCACCGACGAACTTTCTGCCGTTTATGATGCTTTAATGGAGCAGTACCCCGAAATGGACCTGCCCAGTGAAGATAGTGGCGACTGGTACTCGGTTGACGACGTGATGATGGATGAATACGAATGCCGTTTCGAGGAACTCCCCGAAGGCGAACTCTTGGCGATGGATGGCTCCGTGCTCATTGAAGATGAACTCCCCGAAGATTTCTTTGCCGATCTCATGGAACGCTTTGAACGCGTGTTTGCCGCATTCAAGTGGTCTTCGTTAGATGTGGGTGTCGGTTGCGGCGTCAGCGATGGCTGGGGCGAATTCAATCCGGACTATGCCGACGATTATTCCGACGAAGCCAACGAGATCTCCGAAGCCGTTCTCGGCTTCTAATCCAAGTTTTTAATCATTAGATTATCACAGAGCTCTGCGAGCATGCGTTCGTGCGTGCAGACTTCAGGCGATACGCCTTCGATAGAACCGGTGCTGTAAAAAGAAGTGCAGGCGCATTCGTGTGCGCAGCAGCGGTAGCGTATGTCACAACCTTCGCATTCCTTTTTGTCGTTGTCTAGAAATTGCTTAATTTGTTCGCAGGCTTCTTCGTTGAATCCGGTAAAGACGTTACCTTGTAAGTAGGGCGGATTTTCGTTTGAAGTAATGAACCTAGTGCACGGGAACATGTTGCCGTTAGTGGCGACGCCAATGGCGCCGTTGTATACGTGGCAAGAATATTGCCTGTATCGCAAATTTGCAAGGTATAATTTTATTTTGTCTTGAATTGTACCCAGGAACATCTTGTCGCCTTTGTCGCGGCATTCCTTCCAATATAAGGCCATCTTCTGGTATTGCAAGGCGAGCCTGTCGAAATCTTCGCCGGTCCATTTGCCGTCATAGTCGACGCTGGTGGTGAGGCTTTTGAATCCTTGCTCATGCAGCCATTTGACGCTTTCTGCTAAGGTCTCGATGTGGGCTCGCGTCACGGTGCTTAGGGCTACTGCGCCTAACTTAACGAAACGTGGAATGTATTTCTCGATGTCCTTGAAACTGCCGCAGTTGTTTACCGTGCGGCGAGCAATGTTGTGGTGATATTCCGGGCCGTCGAGCGAAAGGTAAATGCGAAAATGTTCGCGTTCGCAAAAATCAAAGAATGAATCGTCAAAGAGCGTTCCGTTCGTGTTGACGGCAAAGTTGAGCTTAAAGTTGCTGGGAGCTTCTCCTTTGTCTATGGCCTCGGCAAGAAAAGCCTTGGCCAGGTTTACTCCTTTGAAAATGGCGTCTTTGCGCAGTAAGGGCTCGCCGCCGAAAAAGGTAATGTTCAAATAGGCCTGCTTGAAAAACAGGCTACGTTCTAGCCCCACGCGAATTGCCTGCTCAAGCGTCTCGTCATCCATCACATTATGACGGGCAGATTGCGTGTCCTTATAATAACAATAGGAACAGCGCAAGTTGCACTGTTCCGTAAGGCATAGAACTAAATTCATGTAGTGATGTCGTCTTGTTCGAAAGTCGTTGCCATGCTCACAATCAGGCACTTAGGATCTTTAGGATCGGTGCATAAGTGGATGTTGATGCAGGAGGGGTCTCCTTCACGGCATTCCACTGGCTGATCCGTAGACGAACTAGAGGGCTGTTCCACTTCGCTCGAAGAACTTTCTTCTATAATGGGGTCGCCAGCGAGCGGCACCGGATCTTCGGCGGAACTGCTTTGTGCGTTCACTTCGCTCGAAGAACTGCTTTCGAAGTCGCTTTCATCGGGAGCTTCGATAACGCCTGCTTCAGGAGGCGGATACGGCTCATCGTAAGATGAACTGCTCAGCGGTTCTGCAACGGAAGAGGAACTAGGGATAGTATCTAGATGATGGGGCGCGATGACTCCCGCCAACATCACGTCCACTTCTTCCGAAGAACTGCTCAAAGGCTTTGCGGCAGATGACAGTGCTTCGACTGCCGAACTACTAAGGGCCTCATGGCTCAGAGGAATATCGACAACGCTAGAGCTGCTCGGAGTCTCGGTTTCGGGAGCCCCTGTTTCAGGATCTTGAGCGGGGGACGCGGCGGTGGCGCTTTCTTCGCAAGCGGTCAATGCAACGGCTGCGATTCCGAACGAGGCTGCAATGGCGCTTTTGGCGGCAATGCTTAGCTTCGTGCTGTTTTTGACGATTTTCTTCTCGATTTTCATAGCAGAACTCCTTCCTTCAACTTAAAATATATATAAACCGCTCCCTGATTTCTACAAGAAATTCTAATCTGCAAAAACCTGTGACCGAATACAAGAAAATCCGCCCTTTCGGAGCGGATTTTAAATCTACATGGTCGCGAACGGATTCTGTGAGCCTCAAGCGACTCGTCTTAACGAGTCGTGGAGGCGAGAGGACTGGCTCCATGGTACGAACCTTGAAGCATTAGCCAGTCCGGTCTTGTTAGGTCTGTTCTTCGCCGCGGAGCATGATAACCTTACCCGTGCGAATATATTCGACGATTTCGAACTTCTGCAACAGGCTCTTGAGCGTGTCAACCTTCTGGCTGTTTCCGGTGATCTGGATGATCATCGAAGTAGCGGTCATATCCACGGTGTTGGCGTGGAAGTGGTCGCAAAGCTGCAGAATTTCGGTACGCTGGTCCGGAGTGCAACGCACCTTGATGAGTGCGAGTTCCTTTTCGACGGCGTCGGTATCGGTATGGTCCTTGGCCTGCACCACGTCCACGAGCTTTTCGAGCTGCTTGATAATCTGCATCAAGATCTCGGGGTTACCGTGAGCGATGATGTTCATGCGGCTAAAGTTCGGGTCGAGCGTGGGGGAGACCACCAGGGAATCGATGTTGTAACCACGACGGGAGAACACGAGGGCGATGCGCACGAGCACGCCTGGGCGGTTTGCAACTAACAAACTAATAGAATGTGCTTTATCCTTTAACATGGCTTATCTCCTTAGGTCGATCCCGTGGGCTTTTCAAGTTGAGTCTTCGGCTGTTCGGTAATCATGCTCGTAATCGGAGCACCGGCCGGAATCATCGGGAACACGTTGTCTTCCTTTTCGCATTCGCAGTGGATGAGCACCGGGCCTTCGTTGTATTCCAAAGCCTTCTGAATTACGCGTTCGGCGTCGGCGCTGCGCTTGATGCGGAGACCGAGGATGCCGTAGGCTTCAGCGAGCTTCACGAAGTCGGGGTTGCCCTTCATGTCCACGCAGCTGTAACGCTTGTCGTAGAACATGTCCTGCCACTGGCGCACCATGCCCAGGTACTTGTTGTCCATCACGAAAATCTTGATGGGGAGCTTGTGAATAGCGGCCGTTGCAAGTTCGGCTTCAGTCATCTGGAAACCACCGTCACCGCAGAAGGTAATCACCGGCCAACCGCTGGTATTGCCGAAAGCGGCGCCAATGCAAGATGGGAGGCCAAAGCCCATGGTTCCTGCACCGCCACTGGAGTGGAGCTGGCGCGGATAATTGGTGTGGAAGAACTGTGCCACCCACATCTGGTGCTGGCCTACGTCGGTCGTGACGATGGCCTTGCCCTGAGTGAGGTCGCTCACCGTCTGAATCACATGCTGCATACGGAGACCGCCCTGCTTCGGGTAGGTCAGCGGGAAACGCTTCTTCCAGGTCTGGCAGGTCTTCACCCATTCGGCGGTGTCGAGCTTACCCACGAGCGGGAGGAGCTGTTCCAAAACGAGCTTTGCATCGCCGCACATGAACACATCCGGCTGCAAAACCTTGCCTTCTTCGGCGGGGTCGATGTCGATATGCATCTTGATAGCGTCTTTGCAGAACACTTCGAGCTTACCGGTAATACGGTCGTCCCAGCGGCTACCGATCGAAAGAATCAAGTCGCAATCGAGAACGGCCTTGTTGGCGTACACGGTACCGTGCATGCCGAGCATACCGAGAGAAAGTTCATGGTCGGTCGGAAAGGTGCCGAGGCCGAGCAAGGTGCATGCCACCGGGGCGTTCAGCTTTTCGGCGAGTTCCTTCACCTGGCGGCTAGCGCCAGAAATCATGGCGCCGTGGCCCACGAGCAAGAGCGGCTTCTTGGATTTCTTCAAGTATTCAGCGGCCTTTTCGACGCTTTCAGTAGAAGCGTAGCTCGGAATTTTGTAACCCGGAAGGTCCATCTTGTCGGTGAACGGAGCGGTGCAGGGGCCTGCAGTCACGTCCTTCGGCAAGTCAATAAGCACGGGACCCGGACGGCCGCTGCGTGCAATGTGGAAGGCTTCCTTCATAATGCGCGGAAGGTCGTTGGAATCCTTCACCAAGTAAGAATGCTTCACGGCTGCAAAAGTCATACCGCTTGTATCGCATTCCTGGAAGGCGTCCTTACCCAAGTTCGGAGTGGTCGTCTGTGCGGCGAGCACGACGATCGGGCTAGAATCCATAAGGGCGGTGTAGATACCGGTAAAGGTGTTGGTGGCACCCGGGCCGCTGGTGACGAGAGCGACGCCGACCTTGCCGGTCTGACGAGCGTAACCGTCGGCCATGTGGGTAGCGCCCTGTTCGTGGCGGGTCAACACGACTTTAATATTGGAATCCAGAATGGCATCGAACATCGGGATGGCCGATCCACCGGGATAACCGAAAATGGTATCAATTCCTTCGCGCTTGAGGCATTCGATAATCACCTCTGCGCCACTTAATGGAGAATTTGCCATATAATTTCCTGTACTTAACGGGTTGTTGTTCAAAAAATATGGCTGAAATATAGAACGAATGCCCCCTAGTGGCAAGAGATTTACTCTAAAATAACCGAAAATTTTTAATATTTTTTGAAAAGTTGTGAATTTTTATACGGCGTATTCTGAAAAGTTTGCTTGCTTTAGGTCTATTTTTTGAAATACTTTTGTTTTTGAGTGGGAAAAATGGTGCATTTTTTGTGTAAGTTTGACAAAAATTGAATTTTGAATAAAGTAAATTGAACGTTTTTGGACTAAAGTTTGAATGAAAAGACCCTTTCGGAGGTCGAAAGGGTCTTGAAAAGGTGGCTTTTTGTGAAAAATGGACTTTTTTAGCCTTCAATCCAGCCGTAGCGGCCGTTGAACTTGGCTTCAGCCTTTAAAACTTGGAAGGTACAGCTGATTTCGACAGCCACATTCTTGGGCAAATTCGATACGCCTACGGCAGTACGGGCATGCTTTCCGTTTTCACCAAAAATCTTCACGGCAAGTTCGCTGGCGCCATTCAGCACGCTCGGCTGTTCATGGAATCCCGGTGCAGACTGCACAAAGCCCTGCATCTGGACCAAGCGGAGGGTCTCGTTTTCTTCTAGCAGCGAGAGGGCTGCGGCCACGTTATTCATAAGGCAAATAGCGGCGCCTTCAGTGGCTTTTTCAACAGAAATGTCAGTAGGCACAGAACCGCAAAATGCGGAAAAATCACCGTTTACCGAGGGCAACTGGCCAGAAACGTAGATGGTGTCGCCATTTCGAGTGGCAGGAACATAGGCGGCGAGCGGTGCGGGGCACTTGGGGAGCGTCAATCCTAGTTCTTGAACTTTTTTAACGATTTGTTCCATATAGACTCCTTGCTCATTTTTTGCCCCATTAATATACAATTTTATCTGCAAAAAAGAACGGCAATTTACACTCTATGTATAAATTGCCGTGTAATATCGTTTAGTGTGGGGCTTATGCTTTCTTTTCGACAAGCTCCAGAGCCATTTTCTTCATTCCGTTGAAGTCCCACTTGCCGGAACCCAGCTTCGGAATGTTGTCTACGACAAATACCGCACCCGGCTGCATGAGCGGCGGAATGCCTGCCTTGCGGAGGTTGCGAGAAACGTCTTCGGCGTTCACGTTGCCCTTGACCAGGAGCACAATCTTTTCGCCCTTGGCGGAATCGGGCACTGCCGTAACGGCGAATTCGCAATCTTCCATGACCTTGGATTCTGCGATGCGCAATTCCACAGCCGTCAACGAAATCATTTCGCCACCGAGCTTAGCGAAGCGGCTGTAGCGGCCGAGAATCTGTACGAATCCGTCCGGAGTGAGTTTGCATTTGTCGCCCGTCTTGTACCAGCGACGGCCATTGATGTTGATGACCACGGCATCGGTCTTTTCCTTGTCTTTCAGGTATCCCTTCATCACCTGCGGACCGGTTACCACCAACATGCCTTCTTCGCCATTGGGCAAGAACTCGTTGGTTTCCGGATCGATGATGGCGCAAATGGCTCCCGGCACGGACATACCGATACTGGAGTTGTCGCTGCACTTTTCCATGGTCAAGAAGTCATCCAGCAACACGTTCGGGGCGTTCAAGGTAGCAAGCGGCGTCAGCTCCGTACAACCGTAGCCTTCGTAAACATCCTTGCCGAACTTGAGCTTGAAGGTCTCACGCATTTCGGGGCGGAGCTTTTCAGCACCGGCAATAATATAGCGCAGAGAATCCAAGCACATCGGGTGGACCCAACGGTTAATCGCAATAGCACGCAGGAACGTGGGCGTACCCATCATGATAGTGGTCTTGTACTGGGCGCACACGCGAGCGAGCGTCTTGATGTCCGTCGGATCTGGGCAAAGCACCATGGGCACGCCATCCAACAGCGGCATCATGAAGGTCATGGTGAAGCCGAAGGAATGGAACAGCGGAAGCAAGGTGGTCATCACGTCGGTGCGACGCAGCTTAATAATGTGGTCGCCTTGTTGGGCGTTCGAAATCACGTTCTTGTGGGTGAGTTCAACACCCTTCGGCGAGCCTTCGGAACCCGAGCTGAACAGAATCACGGCGTCGTCATCGAGCTTGGCAGAGGTGAACCACAGACGGCGTAACAATCCTGCCGGGCATGTACGAATGATGAATGCCGAAACAAAGCGGCAGATGGTTGACATCTTGGCTTCTTCTTCGTCCAGGTAAATCATCTGGCATTTGTCGGCAATCTGTGCGAAGGCCGGGTTCTTGCCACAAAGCTTGTCGAAGAAGGGGCGAGTCGTAACGACTGTAGAAAGATCTGCCTTTTCGATGCATCCAAGAATCGTATCTACGGGAGCGGAGTAGTTCAAGTTCACCGTCGTCTTGCCGGTGCCGAGAATAGACATGATGCCGAGAGCGGCGTCGCGGCTGGTGGGCATCATGAAGCCCACGTTCTTGTCGTTCTTGGTTACAGACTTGATGACCTTGCCGAGGTAATGACACAGGCGAATCATGCCGTAACCGTTCACGTGGTTACCGGCGGGGTCAATCAAAATCATGCGGCTACGACGCTTGCGCATGGCCCTGAACCACAGCGGAACAATGGAGGCGGAATGGTCCATGGCAATGTTCCAAATGTCGGTATCCAAAAGTTCCAGGTCGTGGCGGATTTCTTTTTCGGTAGCGTTCGTCGGCAGCGGCTTCGAGAAACCGACGCTAATGATTCGGTTGAAAGACTGCGGACGGTTCACGCTTTCGCTGGCGTGGCTGTAACGGCTGCCCCAAAGACCTTGAATGTAGAACGGAATAATCGGAGCTTCGGTGCCTTCAATCGCCTTGGAATAGTCCAGCGAGAAGGTCGACACGAACGGAGTCTTCGACACTTCGCCTTCCGGGAAAATTACGACCGCTTCGCCGTTCAAGAGTGCCTTGTGGATTTCTTCCATAGCGGGCGCCGGATCGCGGCGGTTAATGCTGATCAGGAAGTTGCCGTGGAAGAACCAGCGCTGGTACCAGTCGGCAAAAGTGTTGCGGTTGCTTGCAATACGGAGCGGTCTCGGGCTTGCAATCTGGAGTACCGCCCAGTCAATAAAGCTGAAGTGCGGCCCCACCAAAAGAACCGGGCCCGATTCAGGAATGTTCTGCACGCCCATGACCTTCACCTTGTAGCGGAATACAAAGGCGAACGCAAAGCGGAGTGCGGCACGCAAAAGGGCCATCGGGTTGTTCTTGAGGTTTGCGATAAAGCAGAGTGCAAGAATCACTGCCAAAATCATGAAGCAGTAATCAAGCGTAATCGGTGTAAAAATCAAGAGCAGAGTCTGGCCGCCCATAATGACCACGAGCAAGGCCATCTGAATAGCGTTAGCCACAGCGTGAATGCGGCCTGCTGTATCGGGGCGCGTGTAGCTTTGAATGACCGTACGCAAAATCACGAAGGCGCAGCCGGCGCTCCAGCCGATAATGCCGTAAAGGATCGCTTGCAACCAGGCGTTATGTACGAACGGGAGTGCAAACATGGTAATGGCGGAGGCCACGGCTGCAAACGGGATCAAGCCTGTTTCGACAAAGCCCTTGGATGCCCAACTGGCAGAGAATGCTCCAACCACATAGCCGGCGGTCACGATGAACATGGAAACCGGAATCACGGCGGTGTTCAGCATGTTCGCCAAGTCTTGAATCAAAATCAGGAAAATCTGCGTCACGCCCCAGAAAGCGGCAAGACCGAGAATCGAAAGGCGTACAATCGGGTGGCTCCAGGTGGCCGAGAAATTGCGCATGGGGGAGCGCATCTTGAGACTGTCATGCGTTTCGCCGACCTTGATGCAAAAACCGGCAATGGTTGTCACGACACTCAAGCCAAGGTAAATCCACAATGTAAGGTCAATGCTTACGGGGGAATCGGGCCTGCCCGAAAGTCCCATGGCAAAGAAGGCCGCGGTCGCGGTGCCGAGCACTGAAAGGGCCATGTACCAAGAGTTAATCTTGACCAAGTCCTCGCTTTCGACCATCTCTTTCATAATGCCAAGCTTTGCCGGACTGAGTACGGCAAGAAAAATACCGTACAAGCCAAGAAGCCCGTAGGCAACCCATTCGGCGCCCGCCACATAGCAGACAACGACTGCAATTACCGAGGCAAGCATTCCCACCGAGGACCACGCCATGACGTGACCCTTGTGGAATCGGCCCGCAAAGTAGCTCGCTGCCGGGAGCATAAAGATGCTCGGTGCAAAAATGGCTACCTGCAACAGCATGCTGCGCCACCAGAAGGCAGACCCTTCGAACGAGAAGGAAAGCCATCTCTGGAAATGAACAAACAAGCCCATTTGCACAAAAATGCTGCAGAAAACAAATATTAAATACGCAATGGAGCTCTTATACTTGGTAAGCTTCATAAATCCTCAAAACTATTTCTTCTTGAACACCTTGTAGAAGCAGAAGGTGCACATCCCGATAATGCCGGCCCACGAAAGGACCATAAAAATCAGGCCGCTAGTAGAAAATTCCATGTTATGCCTCCTCATTGTCGGAATCGCCGACAGTCATGTTCTGCTTGTGGAGAACGGTAGTCTTTCTAGCCGGGCCGTTCACCTTCCAGGCGTAGTAGATGGCAATGTTCAAAAGCACCACGAGGGCGAGCAGGAATCCGCGAACGCCCCAGGTAAAGCCAATCTGCGTGAATTCGCTGCCGAGGAAAGTCACCTTGGCATCGGCCGGAACGTTGCTCAGCAGGAGCACGCCCATACCATCGTGAATAATCCAGGCGACCAGCACGACGGCCAGATAAATCGGGCACACATACATAATGATCGGCCTAAAGAAGCGGGGGAGTTTCAAGGCGGCGCCGTCGTTCATCAAGGCGAAAGCTTCGCATTCCGGCTTGCCGTCTTCGCCAATCACGTCGGACTTGCGGCGACCGAGCACGAACGAGAAAATGAATGCCTGAATCGTGCCGAGAACCACGAGCAAGAAGCTTCCGCCCCAGAAGTCGAGCTCATCGACCGCGCCTGCGGCAAGGCCGAAAATACCCACAAGGCCTCCCAAGAAGGTCACTGTACCGGTGGCGGTAATGGAGCCCTTGCGGCTAAACTTCAGGTCGTCTTCGCAAAAACTGATCAGCGGCTGGATAATCGAAATGGCGCTGGTGACGCCTGCGATAAAGAGCATCGCAAACCAAAGCGTCTGGAAGAATCCGCCAAAGGGTAGCTGGCCGAACACGAACGGCATGGTCTGGAAACCGAGGCCGAAGGTGCCGAGCTTCGCGCATTCTTCAATATTGTTGCCGGCAATGAGCACGGCCATCGGAATCACGATGGTACCGCCGAGGATAATTTCGGCAAAGCCGTTGGTGGCGCCTGCGGTCAAGGACGAAAGCACCAGGTCTTCCTTGGGCTTCAGGTAGCTTGCGTAGCAGAAGACGATGCCCATACCGAGGCTCATGGTAAAGAACACCTGGCCCGAAGCGGCAAGCCAAACGGCGGGGTTAAGGATTTCAGAAAGGTTCGGGTTCCACACGAAAGCGAGTCCCTTACCGATATCGCTAATGGTAAGCACGCGCACCACAAGGATAATGCCCATGATCAAAAGAATCGGCATGGTAATCTTGTTCACGCGTTCAATGCCCTTGCGCACGCCGAACGACAGGAGCCCCATGTTGCAGGCGAACGTGATCAAGAAGAAGAGAATGGCGGCAGGAACCGGGCCAATCTTGGTGTTCAGCATGATGTAGTTGCCGAAGAATTCCTTCATCGGTTCGTAACCGCCGGCGACCACTTCCATCAGTTTGCCTGTGGCAGAGTAGTAGGTGAACGCCAGAATCCAGGATTGGATAAAGATGTAGTAGAAGCTGATGAACAGCGGGGGCAAGAGCCCGAGCGATCCCAGGTGCTTGGCCCAGGGCTTCTTGTTCAGAATGTAGTGGAATCCGCCCGGAGCGGTACCGTGGTGCTTGTTACCAGCTGCGCGGCCAAGCGTCCATTCCATCCACGAAAGGGGAATGCCCAAAAGCAAGAAGGCGATGAGGTAAGGGATAATGAATGCGCCACCACCGTTTGTGGCTGCCTGCACCGGGAAACGCAAGAAGTTGCCAAGTCCGACGGCGGAACCCGCGACCGCGAGAATCACACCAAGTTTCGAACCCCAGTTGTCTCTAGAGCTTTTCATTTTTCACATCCTTTCAAATTTTGGAACAAATGTAGAATATACTGCTTTTGTCTTCCCCGCGTAGGCGGGAATCCCCTCTTTTTTTTTGACGTTATTTACTCTTGTATACAGATTTTCCAAAAAAAAGCGCTGATTTGGGACAGCGAAAGAGTATCTTTATACACAGAAATCAGAAAAACGGGTTGAACTGTTTTTCATACAAAAAAGGATGACTTATGATCGACGTTAAGGGCAAATGGACCTTGATTACCGGCGGCTGCCGCGGAGTGGGCCGTCTCACCGCCATCGAAATGGCGAAACTCGGCGCCAACATTATTTTGCAGGGCCGCGACAAGTCCCACGCTGAACCGGTAATGAACGAAATCAAGAAGTACGGTGTCGAATGCCGTGCCGTGGGCTGCAACCTTGAAGTCGCTTGCGAAATTGATGCCGCTCTCGCTGAAATTGATTCTTGGGGCGTGCAGGTCGATATCGTGTTCAACAATGCCGGCCTCATGAGCCATTACTTTACCGACTATCTCACCAACACGATGGAAGATTTCCACCAGGCCATGGCGGTGAATTTCTTGGCTCCCATCAAGATAGCTTACCATTTCTTGCCGGGCATGATCAAGCGAGGCTTTGGTCGCATGCAGCTTACCACTAGCGGTATTGCTAACGAACCGGAGCTGATGGGTTACGCCTGCGCTAAGGCTGCTTTGACAAAATTTGTCAAGGATTTTGCTTGCAAGTTGAACGGCACCGACGTGATGATGAACGTGATGGATCCGGGTTGGCTCCGCACGGATCTCGGTGGCCCCAACGCCCCTAACGCTCCCGAAACCGTGATTCCGGGTTCTATGGTGTCTGTCATGCTCGACGACAAGAAGAGCGGCCGTTGGTTCAGCGCTCAGGAATTTACGGGTATGTCCCTTGCCGAAGCCGTGGAGAAGGGCAAGTCCGTAGAGTAATTGTAAAAAAGAGGTGTTTGAAATTTTACAATGGAGAAAGTCCTGCCTTTGGGCAGGGCTTCTTTTTGTAAAAAGATGTTTAGGGAAACGGTGGTTATTGGGCTCAAAATTTGTTATAGAAAATATTACAAGGAAATTACGACTTGCTTTACTATTTTTGCTTTGGGAACTATAAGGGATTGGTGTCCACATAAACCAAAAAGGGTCACGAAGAATGAAAAAGATTCTTGCGATTATGGCCGTGGCTGCGGTGTCCGCCATGGCAATCAGTGCGAACAGGGTTGGTCCTGTAAGTACTTACGGTGAACTTAAAGCAAATGGCAGCAAGCTCTCGGGTTCTTGCCCGCAGTATCAAAACGAAGCTGTCCAGGTCAAGGGCATGAGCCTCTTCTGGAGCTCTGCTGCGGATAGTGCAACCGCTTTCTACACAGAAAAAGCAGTGAACCTCATGGTGAAGGACATGGGCATCGAAGTGCTCCGCTTTGCTATGGGCGTGAGCAACAGCTTTGACAAGGGCCGTGGCTATATCACCGGTGGTGAAGACCTCCAGAAGGCTTACCTCAAGAACGTGGTGAATGCTGCCATCGAAAACGATATTTACGTGATTATCGACTGGCACATCGAAAGCTCTACTGGCTATACCGATGACGCCGTCAAGTTCTTTGACTATGCTGCAGAGACCTACGGTGAATACAACAACGTGATTTTCGAAGTCTGGAACGAACCCACCGGTGGCTGGAGCGAAGTCAAGAGCCATGCTGACAGGGTTATTTCTGCCATTCGTAAGCACTCTGACAACCTGATTCTTATCGGTAGCACGGGTTGGTCAAGTAACCCTGCTGAATGTGCCGGTTCCTTTAGCGATAAAAACTACGGTTGCACACTTCACTTCTACGCAGCCACCCACCCTGCTAACGGTGACAAGGCTCAGTCTGCTGCAAGTGCCATGAGCAAGGGCGTTCCGGTGTTTGCAACGGAATGGGGTACCGTTTCTGCCGATGGTAACGGTGGTGCCAACCAGGGTGAAAGCGAAAAGTGGATTTCCTGGATGGATCAGAACAAGATTTCTTGGGCAAACTGGTCCGCTTCTGCTGTGAACGAAGGTTCTGCAGCATTTAACAAGATTAACCTTGATAACGGCCTTTCTTACTCCACCTCCGGTAACATGGTCAAGGGCTGGATGAACAAGGGCAAGTCTTACAAGGATTGCGGCCTCCAGAACGGTAGCAGCTCTGGTAACTCCGGCTTCTCTACTGGTGTGGCCAACGGCGCAAAGACCGATTTGATCGACGACGTGGAAGACAATGACCATTATGCCTATACCGGTGGTTTCTGGTCTGCATGGACTGACGCTGGCGAAAGCGGCACCAATGGTGTTGGTAAGTCTACCTTGACCAATGCTAAGTGGGAAAATGACTTCGGCAAGGAAGTTTATGATGTTCTCCTTCCGTCCGATGGCGGCAAGAACACCTCTAAGTATATGGTTGGTATGAAGGGTATCAAGCTCGCTAGAGGTACCTACGAATACGCTCCGTATGCTGACCTCGGCCTGAACCTCACGAAGGACACCACCGTGTTCAACATGAAGTCCTGCAAGTCCATCAGCTACAAGTTCAAGGGCGCAAGCCACAACTTCCGTCTCGAAACCTCTCTCGTGACGAACTGGAACTTCCACCACGTGAACAAGGACGCTTCCGAAGAATGGAAGGAAGTGGAACTCACTTGGGATCAGTTCAACCAGGAAGACTGGGGCGATAACGACAAGCACTTCAACCTCAAGGACAAGGGCCTCGACAAGGTCATGCGCCTCGCTTGGGAAGTCAAGGGCGTGCTGAACGTTCCGGATGCTCAGAACCAGCCTTCTCTCGATTACCTCTATGTGGATGATGTCCGTTGCGATGGCATGTCTATCACTGCAATTAGCGGTGGTGCTGGCGATACTCCGAAGTCCTCTTCTTCTTCCAATGGCGGCAAGTCTAGCTCCAGCAAGGGTGGCAAGTCAAGCTCCAGCATCGCTCCGACGCAGTCTTCTTCTTCTGTCGCTCCGGTGATTACGGATCTCTTGGTGATTGACGATGTTGAAGACGTTGATGAAGTCCTCAATACTACTGGTACTTGGTACGCCTACACCGACGTTGACGGTGGTGGACAGTCTGCAATTACCAACGTCTATGATCCGGCTCTTCCGGGCTATGTCGTTGTGTTCCCGGGTACCAAGGATGCCACTAACGGCACGCAGGGCTTTGTTGGCCTGGAAGGAATTTCTTGGAAAGACGGTACGCTCACGTACGATCCGTTTGTCGCTCTTGGTGTTAACCTGAATGCCGACACCTCTAAGGGTGTTGACCTGACCAACTGCCCGGTTATCAGCTATCGCTACAAGGGTAACGGTCATACCATCAAGCTTCAGGACGGTCAGGTGACTGATTTCGCCTTCCATAACCGTAGGGTTGAATCCGCTGCTGAATGGACGACGATTGCCTTCGCTCAGGAAGAATTCAAGCAGCCGAGCTGGACCGAAACTAAGGTCGACTTCAACTGGGCTAACGTCAAGAAGATGTCCTGGGAAGTCATCGGTGCTCTCGGTTACTCTGACGAATTCCAGCCGGAATACAACTACCTCTATGTGGATGACCTGAAGTGCGTCGCCGCTGGTTCTGTGGGTGTCCGCGTGTCTCGCAAGGCTGCAAGCGACCTCAAACTCACTGTGAACGGCGATATGCTGAACGTGGTGACTACTGCCGCTGCCCGCATCCAGGTGTTCGACATGCAAGGTAACATGGTGATGAACCGCGTCGAAAATGCCGCCGGTAATCATCAGGTGTCCTTCCAGGGCATGAACCGCGGTAACTATGTTGTCCGCGTGAAGTCTGCTGGCATGGCCAAGACTGCTCGCATCAGCATCCGCTAAGATTTATCCCCGGCCTCGCGCCGGGAATCCTCTTTAACAAAAACCCCGGTTTTTAACCGGGGTTTTTTGTGTTGAATTGTTTTGCTGAACTACTGCAAATCCCTTTGCAATATTTCGCACTTTTCCCGCTTCCATTCCTCGAAGGTGTCATCAGCGATATGCTGCTTAGCTTCGCGCATCAGGTGCAGGTAGAAGTGCAAATTGTGAATGCTTGCAAGCGTAAATCCGAGCGATTCGCCTGCATGGTGCAGGTGGCGTAAGTACGCGCGGCTAAAGTTGCGGCAGCAGTAGCAATCGCAATTCGGGTCGACCGGCTTGTCGAATTCTTCGGCATGGCGGGCGGCCTTGTAACGCAACACGCCTTCGCTGGTAAACAGCATGCCGTTGCGCGCGTTACGGGTCGGCATCACGCAGTCGCACATGTCCACGCCGCGCTCAATCAGTTCGAGCAGGTTCCACGGCGTTCCCACACCCATCACGTAGCGGGCGTGGTCTTGCGGCAGAATGTCGGTGCAGAAGTCCGCGATTTCGTACATGGTTTCGGTTGGTTCACCCACCGAAAGGCCGCCCATGGCGAAGCCGTCGGGGCCAAGTTCGGCAATACGTTCGATAGCTTGCTTGCGCAGGTTCTTGTGCATGCCGCCTTGAATGATTCCGAAGAACTGCTGGTCGTAACCGTGAATGGGCGGGTGCTCCTTGAGCCATTGCATGGCCTCGGCGGTCCATTTCAAGGTGTAATTCAGGCTATGCTCCGCTTCTTTGGCGGTACTCGGGTACGGAGTGCATTCGTCGAGCGCCATGATGATGTCCGCGCCGATTTCGCGCTGGGCGTTCATCACGCTTGCGGGGCTGAAAAAGTGCTTTGAACCGTCGAGAATGCTTCTAAATTCCACCCCTTCGGGGGTGATTTTGCGTAAATCTTTAAGACTCCACACCTGGAATCCGCCGCTATCCGTCAAAACGGGGCCGTCCCAAGCCATAAACTTGTGGATTCCGCCCGCTTTTGCGATTCGCGGGGTGGTCGGGCGCAGGTACAGGTGGTAGGTGTTTGCAAGGATAATTTCAGCCTTGATGTCCTTCAGCTGTGCCGGAGTGACTGCTTTTACGGTCGCTTCAGTACCCACGGGCATAAAAATCGGCGTTGTCACGTCGCCGTGATCGGTATGGACCACGCCAAGGCGCGCTTTCGATTTTTTTGAAGTCTTTAGAAGTTCAAAACGGTTCATTAGCTGTAAATTTAGCAAATTTTCCCTGTTGTCAATTTATCCATAAGAATATCCATGTAAACGGGATTTTTACGCAAAAAGGGGGTAATTTTACCTTTGGATGGGTCTACATGTTGTAGCCCTTGCATGGAGTGATAAATGGATTACAAAAAGGTGTGGAAAAGGGCCACTTGCCTTGTGGCAGGCCTTGCTGTGTTTGGCTTAGCCGACAACCCGATTTCATCGTATCATTATTTGGCGGACCCCTCTTGTGCCTCCGATGGTGACACGTTCTATATTCTGACGGATGTCGACGACTACAACAATCAGACCAACTGGAACTACGACATTGTCGGTCTTTATGCCTTCACTTCTGAAGATATGAAAAACTGGACCGACCACGGTATGATTTTCCGTTCCAAGCGTGAATTCGGCAACTATCCGAACAACACTTGGGCTTCGGGCATTGCTGTCAAGAATGGTAAGGTCTATATCGTTTACCCTGATGGTGCAAGCGGCGTGGGTATGATTACCGCCCCGGCGATTGATGGACCTTATACCGACCCGGTCAAGGAAACTCATGGCGTCAATAGAATTGCAGGTGGCGGAAGCCTTATCGGCGGTTGCGACGGCATTGCGCACTGCTTTGACCCGGGCATCTTGATTGATGACGACGGCAAGGGTTACGTGATTTTCGGTGGTGGTGAAAGCTCCAGCCGTCCCTACGGCAACAACTTTGACATTATCAGCTTTACCGAAAGCAATGGCAAGATTACTTTCGACAAGAACTCCTTGAAGAAGGTCTCTTTGCCGAACTCCTTCGAAGCTCCGTACTTGCACAAGAAGGGCAGCACTTATTACTTGAGCTTCAACAACCGTAGCCAGGTGATTGACTATGGTATGTCCAACAATATTTGGGGTCCGTATACCTTTGTGGGCACGGTCATTCCGGGAATCGGCTCTGTGCCTGATGCTCATGGCGAAGGTGGTAACAACCACCAGGGCTTCGCTCCGTTCAAGGACAAGTGGTATGCCGTGTATCACGACCGCCGCTTGGTGACTTCTGACAACCACCCGGCTGCAACGACTCAGGCTGGCGTGCGTTCTGAAAACCCGAACTACGAAAACCACAGAAGCGTGTCCATCGACGAACTCACTTGGAGTGGCGACAAGATGAACAAGCTGACCTTCACTCGTGAAGGACCTAAGCAGATCAAGAACTTTGACCCGTACAAGACCTACAAGGCAACGACGAGCTCCAAGCAGCTGAACATCCGTAGCCGTACTGACTGGACTCAGGGGCAGCCGGTGAAGCACGTGCTCTTGCCGCTCACGAGCCGTAGCGAATCTTGGATCCGCGTTTCTGGTGTGGACTTCGGTAATGGTGCTCAGAACCTTCGTATCAAGGCCGCAAACGTAGGCGATGGCAACAAGATTGAAATCCATACGGGTAGCGCTAGCGGTACGTTGGCCGGTACTTGCGAACTTGCAAAGACTGCCAATAACAAGACCTTTACTGATAACGATTGCGAAATGAAGGGCCTTACTGGCGTGATCGACCAGGTGTTCTTCGTGTTCAAGAATAATGGCAAGGACTCTACCATGGGCATTCTCGAATGGGAATTCCAGGGTACCAAGCGCGAACCTGAACCGCAGACCGCTTTCGGCGGCAAGGTTGCAGAAATTCCGGGCAAGATTGAAGCCGAAAACTTCGACGAACCGGGTTATGGCGCAGGCAATGATTCCTATGCTGAAAACGATTCTGACAACCATGGTGATAGCGACCTGCGCAAGGGCACCGGCGTTGACCTTTATAAAAAAGAAACCGGCGTAGTGGTGGGTTACAACCAGGCTGGCGAATGGCTCGAATACACCGTGAACGTGAAGGAAGCGGGCGATTACACCATGTACGCTTCTGTTGCCACAGACAATTCGACTGCAGGCTTCAAGCTCTCTATCGATGGTGATGCCGTGGCTGAAGTTCCGGTCTCTGGCTCTAGCTGGGATGAATTTACCAAGGTGAAGGCAAACCTGACGCTTCCCGCAGGCGAACATATCCTTCGCTTCGAAGTGACGGGCGATTGGTTCGATATCGACTACTTCAACTTTGTGGCCGGTAAGGATGCTCCTGAAACAACGACATCCATCGGAACGGTCAAGCTCCAGAACAAGGCTTCTGTATCTTACCGTGTGTTTGACTTGAAGGGCTCTGTGCTTGGCTCGGTAGATATGGCTCATAAGGGTGATGCAACTGTAGCGCTCAAGGCCGCCGGCTTCAAGAAGGGTGTCTACATGCTCAAGCAGGGCAATAAGACCTTCGTGGTGAATTTCACCAAATAAGCTTCTTACATACACCTCCAACGAAGTCTTCCCGGTGCTTTGCACTGGGAAGACTTTTTATGACCGTTCGGCTCTGTCGCATACATGAAAATGTGATATCGCCTCACTCTCGCCCTCACGACTCGTTAAGACGAGTCGCTCGTGGCTCACGAAAATTGCTTATGACCGTTCGGCTCTGTCGCATGCATGAAAATGTGATAAAATAGGGAAGTGCATAAAACGAAAAAAGACTCAGTTTTCACTGAGTCTTTCTTCTGCGGTCGGACAGACTTGAACTGTCATGGGATCGCTCCCACTAGCACCTCAAGCTAGCGTGTCTACCAATTCCACCACGACCGCGTGGTCCTTAGCGGAACGACCCAAATTTAGATTAAATCGCTCCGCTTGTAAAGGGGTAAGGATGAATTTTTTTGAAAAAATTCAAAAAAAATGCCGCACATTGTGCGGCATGCTTGATATAGGTAATTGTTCTGTCCGAATTACAAATCTGCGACGAGCTTGTCGAAGACTTGGCCGCGGACTTTGTAGTTCTTGAACAGCCCGAAGCTTGCGCAGGCGGGGCTCATGATAACGGTGCCGCCTTCGCCGATGGAGAGGCTGTCTGCAAATGCTTCTTCAAGAGTGGGAAAGATATTTGCGGTGACTTTGAGCCCGGCCTGCTTCAGCGATTCCAGCATGCGTTCTGCGGTAGCGCCGATGAGCGCGATGCGCTTGAGGTTCGGACGTTCGTTCACCAGAATCTGCGAAAGTTCGGTGAAGTCTGCGTTCTTTTCGGAACCGCCGAGAATCAGCGCGAAGGGGCGCTTCATGCTGGCCGTTGCAGCAATCGTTGCATCGGGGCGAGTTGCGTAGCTGTCGTTAAAGAATTCGATGCCGTTCTTTTCGCCTTTGAATTCCATACGGAAGGGGAGAGTCTCGTAGCTCTTCAAAGCATTGAAGGCGTCTGCAACCTTGATTCCCAAGGCCTTGCAAGCGAGCGTTGCGGCGGCCATGTTTTCAAGCTGGTAAATGCCGCGTACTTTGCAGTCCGAAAGGAACAGCTTCTCGCCGTCAATCGAGAGTGTTGCTCCATCGATGACTGCATCGCCATCGCCCGCGCTCGGACCATCTTTAAGGCTAACCGCATACTTGGTCCCAGCGGGGCTTTCTGCGGCAATCTTTGCGGTGGGTGCGGCGTCCTTCAAGTACACGCACGTACCGGCGCGCTTCTGCCAACGAACCAAGTTCGCCTTCGCGTCGCGGTATTCTTCGACAGTCTTATGCCAGTCGAGGTGCTCCGTGGAAACACGCAGCACCACGCCCACGTCCGGCGACAGCGACAATGTCATCAGCTGGAAACTCGAAAGCTCCAGAATGCTGATTCGGTCTGCCGTTTCCGTTTCGAGCAAGTCCAACGCCGGCACACCGAAGTTGCCGCCAATTTCATTGTTCACGCCGCACTTGGTCAGAATGTGGCTGATCATGCTCACGGTAGAGCCCTTGCCGAGCGTACCCGTAACGCCAACAACCTTCTTGGATTTAGTTTGTTCTAAAAACAGCTGGATCTGGCTTGTCATGAGGCCGCCGTTCATCTGGAACTTGAACAGCTCCTGGCTCATGGGGTAAACACCTGCGGAACGTACCACGGTCACGCAATCCTTGAGACCGTCCAGGTAGCTTTCTCCGCTGCAAACCTTCACGTTCACGCCGGCGGGTACTTGCGGCAGGTTCACCGGATTCTTGTCCATCACCACGATGTCCTTGACTCCGTTACGAACAAGGTAATTGAATGTGCTCTGGCCTTCGACGCCAAAGCCCAGGACTCCAACCGGTGCAACTAATGTATTCTGCATATAAAACCTCGGGGAAGAAATTAAAAAAATCCGCCCTTTTCACAAGGGCGGACTTCGTAATGCGGTCGGACAGACTTGAACTGTCATGGGATCGCTCCCACTAGCACCTCAAGCTAGCGTGTCTACCAATTCCACCACGACCGCAGGCTGTTGGCGAGCCTAAGCTGCGCCAAACAAAACCTTATTCAGCTGCGGGAGCGGCCGGAGCTTCGGTAGCCGGAGCAACATCGGCGGCCGGTGCAGCAGGAGCTGCAAAGTCAGCCGGAAGTGCCGGAGCCGGAGCTTGCTGCTGGGCAGCGTTTTCGCGGGTAGCCTTCTGCATCGAAGATTCTTCGACAGCCTGGTCCTGCTTGGCAGTAATCAGGCCGAGGGCGAACACGACGATAAAGAAGATCACGGCCACGACACGGGTCAACTTCTGGATGAAAGTCGCGGCACCTGCGGTAGAGAAGGCAGACTGGGAAGTCATGCCACCGAGGCCTGCGAGACCGCCCATCTTGTCGTTCTGAACCAGAACGAGCAGCATGAGGAAGAGGCACAGGAACACGTGGAGGACGATACCAATCCAAAAGAGAGTTGTCATAGTCGTTTTACCTTGAGTTTAAAGTTTTACCGGAAATTACTTGGCTTCGGCAGCGGCGATGATTTCCATGAAGGTGTTAGCCTTGAGGCCTGCACCACCGATAAGACCACCGTCGATGTCCTTCTGAGCGAGGAGGCCTGCAGCGTTGGCGCCCTTCATGGAGCCACCGTACTGGATGCGCATGCCTTCGGCAACGGCTTCGCCGTAGATTTCCTTAACAACGGAGCGAGCGTAGGCCTGGGTGTCCTGAGCCTGTTCGTCGGTAGCAGTAACGCCAGTGCCGATTGCCCAAACCGGTTCGTAAGCGAGAACGCACTTGGCTGCGTCTTCAGCAGAAACGTCCTTGAAGGCGCCCTTGATCTGGAGGCCGAGGACTTCCTTGAGGATGCCGCCGTTGCGCTGGTCGAGAGTTTCGCCAATGCAGATGATCGGCTTCAGACCGGCTTCGAGGGTCTTCTTGACCTTGAGGTTCACAGTTTCTTCAGTGTCGTGGAAGTACTGGCGCTGTTCGGAGTGACCGATGATGATGTATTCGGCACCGATTTCCTTGACCATGTCCACAGAAACCTTACCAGTGTATGCGCCCTGGTCCTTCCAGTGAATGTCCTGGATGGCGAGCTTCACGTTGGAACCCTTGATGACGTCGGCGACCTTGGCGGCGGCGAGGTAAGTCGGGGCGATGACCACTTCGGTCTTCTTCACGTCCTTGACGGCTTCCACGATATCCTTAGCGAGCTGAATGGATTCGCTAACGGTCTTGTTCATCTTCCAGTTACCAGCGATGATATACTGACGCATAATTAACTCCTTGAGAGGTTTAAAATTTAACGCGCCTAAATTTAGTAAAAAAAGACCGCCCCCGGTAGTCCGAGGGCGCATCTTTTCGCATAAATCGTTCTTGTCATTCCAGACTTGGTCCGGAATCGCTACTTAAACTAGTAGTTAGAGGAATGCTTGGAGGTCGGAGCCGGGGATCCACCGTAGCGGTCGCCTTCGATCTTTTCCAAAATCCATTCTTCTTCGTAGCCCTTCAAACGAGCCTGGTCGGGGTGCTTCCAGATAAGGCGGGTAATGAGTTCGCCTTCGCGGGTGTAGTATTCCCAAATGCTCTGCTTGTCGGTAGTCTTTTCGTGGTCAGGAGGGCCCCACAAGAGGTTCACCATGTCATTGGTCATGCCTTCTTCGATATAACCCTGCTTGAACACGTCCTTCAGGCGCTTGTCGATGCCCATACTTTCCTTAACGGCGTAGTATTCGCGTTCGTATTCCTTGCGACCTTCGCCGCGTTCGATCAGAATGGGGGAAGAATAGCGGCTTGCACAGGCCCAGAACATCAGGGCGCTCACGCCAAGCACGCAAATATGAGAGAGCTTCATAGTGACTCCTATAAATTAATGCCTACAAAATAAGAATTTATGGCGCAAATGGGGAAATTATTTTAAATTTTATTCCGAAATGACTTATTTTAAGAAATTATTGGCCTTTTCTATAATTTTTTTTACTTGTAACGTCGCGTCTTTTGCCGATGGTTTTAATGAAATTGCCAATTATGGCTTCCGTTATGGTCCGAACCTTTCCTGGAGCCTGATGGGGAACACCCCGTTCGTGTGGGGCCAGTGGCTGCCTCAGGCTACGGGCATGTTGCACTATACTTGGCTCGAACCTCTTGAAGAACTTTCCTACGGTGAACGCCTCGAAAACCTCCCGACTTATTTGCGTATGGATGCCGCCGTTGAAGTTTCCCCATTCTATGCGGGTTACCTGGCCGGTATAGGTATTCGTCCCTTTAAGACCAATCCGCAAATCGAGGCGAATGTGGTCTACGAAAGCTATCTCTACATGCGTTCGAACCTGGAAATGGTGACCGCCGAAGTGGAAGGCGAGGGCCGTATTGCCGAAAGTTGGAATGCGGACTATGTGGTGGACAATATCTATAAGGACGATGCCGCCTTTGATTACACCCAGTTGATCGATATGTTCTTCAGCTTGAGCTATTCTTTGCCCAAGGGTTCTATTCTCGGCGTCAAGTTCCACTATATCTTGTTGGATGTCAGTACCGATTTCGAAGGCAAAAGCTATGATTATCGCAGGAACATCCCCGTATTTAGCCGCGATTTCTTGCTAGTGTTGGATACTTACGGACGTATCCCTCTGACAAACCATTTCGCCGCCATTTTTGAATCCAATTTCTACAAGACCGGTTTCTTGCGCGACAAGAACACCGTGCGTAAGGAATCGCTCGGTTACGGCAAGGCCATGCTTGGCGGCCATTTCTTCTGGAACGAGGGTCTTCAGAATATTATCTTGGAAGTGGGCGGCTGGAAACGTGTTGAAAAGCGTTTCTATGACGGATCACTCGCGCAGCAGTTCCTGGTTCAGCTTGAGTATCAGGGGTATTTTTCTTTCCCCTTTCACAGGAATTTTTCTAAATAAATCCGGCAGAGGCGGTTTTGGCTTGCCTTCTACGCTGTTCTTGAGCGGGTCGGCTTGCAGTGCCTGAATGGTGTAGGCGGAGCGGATCCAGATTTCGCCGCTGTATTTTTCGCTTTCAAGCTTTACTAGGGTCGGCAGCATTTCGCCGGAATAGTTTTTCCACTGGCGAATCCAGAAAGAGCGCTTTTCTTTGCGTGCGCCGTTCATTGTCACCTTTGACGGCTGCGGCAGGCTGTCTGCAACCAGGCTCCACCAGGCCATGGAGAAGGCGGTAGAAAGAATGTTCGGCTTCTGGACGCTGGAGTCCCTGCACAGGAACTGGCCGTTGGCCAGAAGTTCCATGTCGTCGAGCTTCAAGGGAGTCTCGCCGATGTTTTCTTTCAGGTGGTGAGTGCCCAGCTGGCGCTTGACCTTGATATCGGGGAATTCCATGTAGCGGTATTCGCCGGCGGTCACGAAATTGAATTTAGGAACGTCCGGCTGGTTCACGAAGAATGTGTCCAGCGCTTCGGGGTGGTGTCGCCATTCTACATCGAGGCTCACTCGGGACATCTTTTCGTTCACGAAGAAGCCTTCGATATTGACGACCATGGGACCGTTCAGCAAAAAGTGGGGGCAGGATGTCTGGGAAAAGGCGCCGGAGCAAGCAATAGCGAGGAATGTTGCTGTCGTCCGTAATGTTGCCTTGAAAAATTCTGCCTTCATGGTCTGGAATATAGCAAATTTACAACAAAGGAAAACCCCGACCCATCCCAATGGCTAAAGGATAGGCCAGGGTTTGTTGCTCTTCAGGAAGAAAATGTTTGGATAGGGTTCTATGCGTCTTCGCTAACGCTGACTTCGTCGCTGTCGTCAGCTTCGATGGCGTCGCCTTCGTTCAGCTTGAACAGTTCCACGTCCTTCATACTTTCGCGGATCTTCTGCTCGATTTCGTTGCAGAGGTCTGCGTTGTCCTTCAGGAACAGGCGGGTGTTTTCGCGACCCTGGCCGATGCGTTCGTTGTTGTAGCTGAACCAGGAACCGCTCTTCTGGATGATATCGAGTTCGGTAGCGAGGTCGAGGATAGAGGCTTCACGAGAAATACCGCAACCGTAAAGGATGTCGAATTCGCACTGGGTAAACGGAGCGGCCACCTTGTTCTTGACCACCTTGACGCGGGTGCGGTTACCGATCACTTCTTCGCCGTCCTTGATGGCGGCGATGCGACGGATGTCGATACGCTGGGTGGCGTAGAACTTCAGGGCGTTACCGCCGGTGGTGGTTTCGGGGTTACCGAACATCACGCCGATCTTCATACGCAGCTGGTTGATGAACAGCATGCAAGTGTTGGACTTCGAAAGAATGCCGGTGAGCTTACGCAGGGCCTGGCTCATAAGGCGGGCCTGCAGACCGACGTGGTTGTCGCCCATTTCGCCGTTGATTTCGGCCTGGGGCACAAGTGCTGCCACAGAGTCGATCACGATGATGTCGATAGCGCCGGAACGAACGAGGGTCTCGGCAATGTCGAGGGCCTGTTCACCGGTGTCCGGCTGGGAAACAAGGAGGGATTCGATATCCACGCCGAGCTTACGGGCGTAGACGGCGTCAAAAGCGTGTTCTGCATCGATGAATGCGGCGACACCGCCAAGCTTCTGGGCTTCGGCAATGGCGTGCAGGGTCAAAGTCGTCTTACCCGAAGATTCCGGTCCGTAGATTTCGATGATACGACCGCGGGGGAAACCTCCGACGCCAAGGGCCATGTCGAGCTGGATACAACCCGTAGGAATAACGGGAATGTCTTCGACGGGCTGCTGGCCTAGGGCCATGATGGAACCTTTACCATAATTCTTTTCAATTTGGGCGATGGCGGCTTCTACTGCCTTGGCCTTGTCTGCGGAAAGGTTGCTTGTCGGGGTTGTTGTTTTCTTAGCCATGTTGGACTCCATTTTGTTTTTCGTTTCTAAATATAACATTTAGTGTTCACTTGTGCAAGTGCTTTTTTGGTTATTCAACAAAAAAAGTAGCTTGCCCAATACACTATACACGCTTTTTTCGCGTACCTCGGTACGGTTTCCTTCGAAAATTTTACAAAAAACCTCATTTTGCAAACTATTGGCGACAGCCATCCATACGGTTCCTACAGGTTTGCCGGGTTCTGCTCCGGTAGGGCCTGCGATTCCGGAAGTGGCGATTGCCCATTCGCAACCGAACTTTTTGCGTGCGTCTTCGGCCATGGCTTTTACTGTTTCGGCCGAGACGGCGCCCTTTTCTTCGAGCACTTGGTGCGGGACTCCGAGCAGGGATTCCTTGATTTCGTTCTGGTAGGCGACAATGCCGCCGGCAAGTATTGCCGAAGATCCTGCCTCGTTTACGATGCTGCTTGCCACAAGTCCGCCCGTGAGCGATTCGGCTGTAGCCATCATTTCGCCACGTGCAATGAGCGTATCCTTGATGGCCTTGACCAACTGGGAAATCTTGTTTTCGAAGTCTTCGTGTTGAAGATCAAAATCTTTTGTATCGCTCATTTTCATACTCCGTAATTTAGAATTATTTTGTGTCATAAAATGACAATTTGATAAAAACCTGAAATTTTTTTGAAAATATACCTTTTGGAACCTCGGTATGCTGTTCCTTTGCGAAAAAATGAAAAATTATTGCCAAAGATTGAAAAAAAGATATATTTGAACAAACGAATATAAAGGAGAACAATGATGAATTACTTAAAATATGCACTCTTGATCGGTGCTGTGTTTTTTGCCGCTTGCGGAGATGACTCTTCTACGTCTGCATCCGATGTTCCTAAAGATTCTGCCAAAACATCCTATGTCACGACGAGCTACCTTAATCCCGATTATTCGTACGGGGAGATGACGGATGCTCGCGACGGTCAGGTGTACAAGACGACTACAATCGGTTCGCAGACTTGGCTTGCGCAAAATTTGAACTATGAAACGACGAATTCTGTCTGCTTCAATAATGCTGCCGATAGTTGCGCCAAGTATGGAAGGCTTTATTCATGGAACGATGCTAAGGAGGCTTGCCCGTCCGGTTGGCACTTGCCCGATACAACGGAGTGGAACGTATTGTTGGATGAAGTGGGTGGAAAGGATTCGGCTACCGTAAATCTTATTTCGAAGAATGGCTGGCCCAGAAGCGAAAGTGCCGCTGCGTCTATGGATTCTATCGTATCCCAATTGGATTCCGCTTTGATGGACAGAATTCCCAAGGGTTGGGGCGGTTCGGACCCTTATGGGTTTTCTGCTCTTCCGGCAGGTCAAAAGCATAAAGGTGGCGATTTTATGGGGGTCGGTGGCATGAGTGATTTTTGGCTAGCTACAGAATACTTGGTAAATCTGTTTGGCGATAGTGTCGATGAAGCCTTGTATGCGAATCTGCTCATTTTGGGATATTATGTCTACGTGGTTCAAGAAGAAAAGACCAGCTTCAAGTCTGTTCGTTGCATCAAGGATTAGGTCATCTTTTTCTATATTGTCAAGCCGATGTCAAATCGTCTGCTTGCTATAATCTTGTTTGTAAGCCTCGCCTTTGCGGCGGGGGTTAGTGCGCAGACGGTTCCGGCGGATTCCTCGCAAGCAGAAGAATCTGCCGATACCTTGGCAAGTGACCCTATGCAAAAGGGCAAAACGGGCATTGTTGCTATCGATACACTTGCGGTAAACGAATGGGATATTCCGACTAAGCGCAATTCGCTTGCAATGACGATGCTGTTTGCCATATTCCCGGGTGGTGGTCAGTACTATACCGAACATTATGTGCGTGGTGGCTTTATTACGGGCATCGAACTCCTGTTGCTGTACGAAGTCACGGCGAACAAGAGTTACCAGCATAAGCGAGTGCTTGAACAGGCAGAACCCTTCCGCGATTCCGTGGCGTTCTATACCGACAAGGTCTTGCATGAGCGTAACCGCGATAGCCTTGCCTATTACCACGAAAAACGAACCGAATTCATTGGCCGTGTTCATGAAAAGAGCGACAAGAAAATGGAACAGGAAGACTTGCGCAAGGCAGAAACTGCCTGGATGTACGGCCTTTACCTGTATAGTTTCTTTGATGCCTTTGGAATCTGGTACAATAACAACTACCGCAGCGTTGAACTCAAGAGCATGAAGACGGCATTGCTCTGGTCCATTATCCCCGGTTTCGGACAAATGTACAACCGCGAGTTCGGTAAGCAGGGCCTTTTGTATATGGCGTTTATCGGCTCTGCGACCAGTATCTGGACTTCGCAGAATATGGTGGAATACTACCTGGATCGCAAGCATATCGTGGAAAAAGAAAGCACCACGTCCGAAGAGTATGAACGCGTCGATGAACGCGTTACTTATTATCGCAAGAACCGCAACCAGTACATTTGGGCGATTGCTTTACTTTATCTGTATTCCGTTGGCGATGCCGCTGTCGACGCTCTGTTGAGCGACTTCGACAACCCCATGCACTTGGCCGTACTGCCGCAGCTGGGCGGCGGCCTCCAGGCTTTGCTGTCCTTTGATTTCTAACGCATCCGTCACCCTGAACTCGTTTCAGGGTCGGCATTACCCTATCTTCAACGGCTGCATCTGGATGCCGTCGTGGATCTTCGTGAACGTCCCGTGGTAGTGACCGTCTGCGTCACGCTTGAATTCGAACTTAGTCACCATGGCATAGCTGAATGCACCTTCCACGAACTGTTCGTCGGGCAGTCCGCAGGCAAAATGCTGCAAGGCCGCAATCACGCCGGCATGAGTAATCCACAAGAATTCACCATCGTCATCGAGCGTGTCCAGCAGCGACTGCACGCGGCGGTCGATGTCGTAAAAGCATTCGCCGCCTTTAAAGCGGTATCCGCGCAGGTCGTGAGCCCAGGCTGCCATTTCTTCGCGGGGTACGGCTGTCAGTTTCTGACCTTCCCATGTACCGAAGTTCATTTCGATGATTTCTTCTCGCGGTTCCTTGGTAAGTCCCGTGGCCTTTTCTGCCTTTTCGGCGAGCCTCAGGCAACGCTTTAGGGGGCTGGTGAACATGCGCGTGGGCTTGGCGCCAGCACCTAGTAAAGCCTTCAGAGCTCCGTCGCTTTCTTCTTCAAAAGTAGGGGAGACGTCAAAATCGAGCCTGCCATAGCAGACATCGTTTGGATTGTAGGGCTTGGTGTGGCGAATCGTCCAAAGAATCATAAAATCCCAATTAAAAAAGCCCTGTTAAGGGCAATAAAAAAATCCTAGGCGACCTGAGCACATAAAAATTCGCAAGTCCGTTGCTGCTTTCGCCCTGGCGATTTGCCCGCAAATAGTCATTGCGCAGGGCCTAGGAACCCGCAATTTAGCAATAAGTCGTGATTTTTGTCAAGGGAAAGCGGCAAAAACAAATTTTCGGAACAAAAGTGGACGATTTATCCATGAAAATGTCTAGTTTTGTGAAAAAAAAGAAACCTACGTAAACTTTTTTTATTTATTTTTGTTACGGGAGAGTAAAATCCTGTTTCAAACAGGGGGTATAAGATGGTTAGAGTAAACAACATTAAAAAGTTTTTAAACAAGTTATGGCTCGTACTGACGGTAGCGGGGGTTGCCTCGGCTGCAGATGTTGCACCGCTAGTTTTTGATAGTCTTACAACATATTACAAGGATCTTTCGGATGTAGGTAATCCTGCTACGATGGATTCTGCATTAAGGGCTCAACACCAAAAGTATTGGGAAAAGTTGATGACCTTTAAGATGTGGGGTTCTTTTGGTATCTCTATGGGGCATGCGAGTGCACCCGATGTCAACGGTGCAATTGGAACAGCTCATGGCTCTATGACTTTGACCAATGGCGATCACAAGTTAGGCGGCCCGATTTATATTGGCGGAGACATTGTGTTCCAAGATGGTCCGGATGTCTTTTTAAGTGGTCCTGCACGTGTTAAGGGTGATTTTAATACGGGTGCAAATGGTAATTCCTTTTATGGAACGCATTGTATCGAGGGGGCTGCTTCCACCAAGAATCAGAACTCAACTATCCAAGCCGAATTTAAAAGCGATAAAGAACCTGTAGGTAGGCTTGCTCAAGGGGCTGCCGCCAAGTTCGGTATGTGTTCTTACGATAGTGTTCCTGAAGTCCCGACATATCTTACGATTCCTGATGTGCCTGCTCTTCCTGCAAATGCGAACGTTATTTATGGCGATATAACCATTAATAATAATCAAACCTATTTCATTGATGTTCCGCCTAATAGCAACGGTTCGAATATATATGACGTTTATGTTGGTGGAAACATCATTATGGGCGCGAATTCGGGCATTGTTGTTCGTATGGCGAACAACAAGAATTTGGTTCGCCTGTTTATAAGTGGCTCGATTATTGCAAACTCCAGTTCGACAATTCAAGTGGCTTACGTTGAGGAAGGAGCTCAATATGTAGGGGATGCATGGATTAACTCTACGAATCCTAAGTTTGTTGAGAATAAAGACTATGCAGGAAATGTATTGTTCCATTGTAAAGAGGATATTGACTGGTCTGCGATGAATGGTGGATCTTTCTTCCAGGGTTCGTTCCTGTCAAAGAAAAAGATTAAGGTCGGCCCGAACTTGGTTCTGGCGGGTCAGCTCCTCGCCAATGAACTTGAAATTGGACACGAATTTGATGGCAGTTCCTTCCGCTATGTTCCGTTCGATCCTCCTGTTTTGCAGACTGCAGAAGGCATAAAGACTTATTTGGTCGAAGGCCATGCTCTGGATACGGTTAAGATTGCTTTGGACAAAGAAGCAACGACGCTTATTGATTTCGAATATTGCTTTGACTTCCAAGGAACTGTAGATGGCAAGGATCCCAATGGTCTTGCCGCTCGCGCTGATATCACTACTGCAAATATTCCGTTGTTCAATGGAACGGAATGCGTCAATCCTGGTAAGGCCTATTTTGATGTCGGTAGCAAGAATCTGAGGGACCCCATCATTTTGACCGCCAATGATGACAAAATTGACGAAGGTGCTGACAGCAAGCCTGGAAAGGAAACCTTTAGAATTATCATCCAGAACCTGAATGCCGCAACGCTGAAGGATGGTTCTCATGATGGCTACATCACTTTGGAGATCAGTGATCCTGATCTTCCTCCACTCAAGTTCGAAAAAGACACCTTGCGTGCGATTAACGAAAATCCGGTGAATAATGCAGTGATTGACACATTGCGCGGTGTTCATGATTTTGTTGGTTGTCCTGGTTGCAAGTATAGCTTGAGCGATACCAGCCATTATAGCGACTTTGTTACGGTTGAAGAAAATGGTACTGTTCGTGTCAAGGATTCAACCAAGTTTGACTTTGAAACCGTCCAGTATATCGATATCCAAGTTCATGTTGAAGATGTTGACAATAATATGGAAGCCGATACGACGATTATTATTCCGATTGGCAACGTCAACGAAAATCCGATTTTGGACGACCAGAACTTTGATGTCAATGAACATAAGATCCCGGGAACTGTCGTCGGAACTCTCGAATGGGGTGAAAATGACTCCATACCTGTATTTAGGCAAGATGTGTTCACCGCTGTGGGTGGTGACACGGCCTACTTCTCGATTACTCCCGAAGGCGTAATCAAGACTAAGAAGGAATTCGACTACGAGACGGAACCGCATACTTACACGATCGATGTAATGCTTGCCGACAAGAACGATCCGACGCTCTTCGTTGTCAAGACGGTTACGATCACGATCAATGATGTGAACGAAAATCCGAAGATTATCACGGATACCATTCAGGTCAAGGAAAATTCTGATCCTGGCACCATCGTTGATACCTTGGAAGCTATCGATAAGGACAACGACGAACTGACGTGGATTCTTGAAGAAGATCCTTCTGGATGCTTTGAATTGTCCGAGTCGGGTGTCGTGACCACCAAGAAGTGCTCTAACCTTGATTACGAAAAGAACAAGACGATTTCGATCAAGGTCAAGGTGACGGATAATCGCGGTGGCGTTGATTCCAAGATTGTCGTTGTGAAACTCATCGATGTTCTTGCACCTGATCTCGAAATTACCGAAGCAAGCAACGAGGATTCCCTCTGGAAAAATCCTGAAATCATCTACACCCATACGGATTCCCTTAACATCTGCTGGGAAATCAACAAGGCGAATAAGGATTGCTCCGATACAACGCTTAAGCCCGGCGAGAATAAGATCTGTAAGGAAGTTTGCGATGTGGACGGCTTCGAAGGCTGTTCCAAGGATTGCTTCATTGCCTACTACAGCGACGTGTCTCCGATAGTTTACATCGATGCCGGTGGCGATGCTAACCTCGCCAGCAACATCTATACCATTGTGGAACAGCCCGCTGAAGGCGATACCAACGTGTACGTGAAGGATACGGTTCGCCAGATTACGGTGTACGTTACGGACAAGGATCCGATCAAGGGTGACTCTAGCTATAGCTTCACTATCCCTGTTGACCTGACCAAGAAGATTAGCGTGCCGCAAAAGACTTACGACGCTCTTTCTAACGTGGCCAAGCAGACGGTGGCTCTTGACGAACTGAATCCGAAAACCACAAGTACTCCGATTAACGGAACCAACTACCTGAACTCCTACCCGACGACGATTGCCGGAATTGAAGTGACTGTCAGTTACGTGACCGACACTAAGGGCAACGTTGTCAAGCAGGCTGTGGTGAACGAAAAGGGTAAGGTCGATTCCATCGAAGTCATCACGGTGACTTACGAAACCGAAATTGACGGACAGAAGGTGAAGGTTTCTTACCAGGCTGACGCTACCACGGGCGAGGTTCTCAATGTGGATGGCAACGGCGGCTTTATCGCTACCAAGAATTCTGAAAGCTCCAGCGGCATGTTCAAGGTCTCTTACGAATATACCGACAAGAATACTGGCAATGCGGTGGAACTGACCTACGTTGTTGATAGCAAGGGCAATTCTGTCAAGAATCCGGAAGGCGACCGCGGCTACCAGGTGTCTTACACCTATGTAGACAAGTATGGCAATGCGGCCAAGCAGTCCGTGTTCGTGGTGCTCGACCAGACGCTTCCGACGGTGGAAATCCTCAAGCCTGTCGACAACCAGGTGGCTCATACGAACTTCGTGAATATCGAATGGACTGTCAACGGCGAAAAGCAGGATTCCCTGACTGTCCAGGGGCTTGTAAAGGGACCGAACATCATTGTTCGCTTCTACAAGGATAAGGCTGGAAACATCGCCGCCGATACGGTGCGCGTGTACATGAAGGATGGCAAGGATCTCGACATTGCTGTGGAACGTCCGGTGACTATCGTGACCAAGGACAAGGTCGAAGAATACTACGCCGAAAACGCTCCCGAGAAGGGCCAGACCTTCGCTGTTAGCGTGAAGAACCCCACTACGGGCGACGAAGTGGAAACCTTGATTGGTGGTTCCTTCAAGACCAAGGACGGTAGCGGTGAAAAGCCATATGCCGGAGTTAGCGACTCCAAGCACCTGGGCCCGACCCTGATTCTTGACGTTGTGCTCCCGACCGTCAGCGATGGCAAGAGCGGTACCGTGAGCGGCCTTGCGACTATGGATGACTTGATGCTCTCTAACGGTAGGATTTCTTCGGCCGGTATGGGCGTGGATACTTCTAAGCTCGATGCCGCTGCGAAGAAGGACTACAAGGAATATACGGTTGACGAATACGTTTCCCAATTCTGCGAAGACGGAACCAAGATCCCCGACGACGCAAGCGCCTTTAACCTGTACAACTCCAAGCTGAAGATCAAAATCTGGGTCTACACGACTCTCGGTAACTTTGTAAGCGATTACAGCTTTACCCAGGAACTGAACGACCCCAGCTACGCCAACGAAGCCGGCCTCACGAAGCTCTACTTCGAACTGAAACCGGATAAGGATGGCTATGTGCACGCAGAAAACGGTAAGCTTATGGCTACGGGCGCCTACGTGTACAAGGTAGAAGCTAGCCTGCAGAATAAGCTGCGTTGCTCGATTCCGCCGTTCAACGGCGGCACCGGAAAGACCAAGGGTGACGTGACCAGGTCCCGCGAAGAGCTCCTGAAACCCTTCGGTTACAAGCGTCCGTCTAACAAGTAATAAGAATTTGTAAGTGTTATCTTATACAAAACCCCTGGGCCAAGGCTCAGGGGTATTTTGTAATAAGGGCGTGTAATTTATATGAATTTTTTTGAAATAGTTTGCTTGTAAATGAAATTTTTCGTTCGAGGGCTGACTGGAGGCTCCGGTCGGGGGTGTCGTACGTCACGCAAAAATGTCGTTTTTAACTCAGAATACGCAAATTTTTACGTAAAATAACAACTTATTAACATTTTATGCGATATTACTATTGTAATAATTAAAAAAGTTTTGTATCTTTATGGTGGTGAAATATAGGGGTGTATTGTATACACTGAACTTTTTAGGAGTTTATTATGTGGTTTGGAAAAAGCATAATGAAAAAACTCGGCCTTGCTCTTGCATTGGCAGTTCCCGCTTTTGCTGCGGATCTTGAACCGTTCCATTTTGCCAATGGAGGTAGTACTCATGAATCCCAGCAGGATTATTGGGAAGAAATGATGAAGTATAAGGTCTTCGGTGAAAAGGGGATCTCTTTCATTGGTGGAAATATTCGTGTTACGGATACTGTAGGTTGGTTTGGTACGGCCAAAGGTAATTTTGATATGTCTGGCAACAATGTTCACATTGTTGGCGGTCCCATCATGATTGGTGGTAACATTATCTTGGGCGATGGTGATGATGCCTTTTCAACCGGTCCGGTGCGTGTTACGGAATCAATTGTTAAACAGGGTAATTTTGGCGGTACAAACGTTCTTAAGGGAACTCAGTGTATTCAGGGGACTATACCCGCGCTTTATGAAAAAGCGGTTGTTGGTAATCTATACACAGATGATACTGATGTTACAGGTAAAACTGGTGGTAAATCGGGATCTTATGGAGATTGTCCGGTCAAAGAAGTTCCGCAGTTTCATCAGGACTTGACTATTCCGGAATTCCAGTATCCTAGCAGTTATACATTGCATGACGCAATTTCGATGAATAACTCCGTTGGTGTTATTGATGTTCCTAAAGGCTCTGGTCAATATGACTACTATATCAAAGGCCTCTCGTTTAGTAATGTTAGTGTCTTGGTTGTTAGAATGCCTAAAGGCGGACGTTTAACGCGAGTTTTGGTCCAGAACAACATTGAATTTGGTACGGCTCACCCCAAAGTTCGTATCGTTTATATGGATGAGGATGTCGCATGGGTGGGTAATGACCAAACAGGACATTGGGACGCTGCTTATGGTTATGACGGGGAGCAAAATGTAGATGTTACATATAATGGTCAAACGCAAACGGTAACTTCTTCTAAATGGCATGTAGATCATTCAACAACGCTTGAAAATAAAGATTATGGTGGTGAATTGCTGATTTATACACCGGGAAAAATCCATTGGGGTGCGTTAACTCCGGTGGACTCCATGCAGGGCTCTTTTATTGCTGGGGATAGCATTATTATTGAACAACAGATGACCTTGGCTGGTCAGCTCCTTGCAAAATTTGTTCAGATTAACGCTAACTTTGACGGTTCCGGTTTCCGCTTTGTTCCGTATGACAATCCTAAGGTGAAGTTGCCCAAGGCTGCGGATGATAGCGAATATTTGATTGAAGGTATTCCGAATGTCGTAAAAATCCAGTTGGACAAGCCTTCTAAGTTGAAGATTGACTTTAACTATTGCTTCCAGTTTGAAGGCTCTAAAACCGATTTAACCTCTGGTTTAGCTTCCCGTGATGATATCCAGAATTCGGATATTCCGTTATACAATGCAAGTACGGGAAAGTGCGCTACAAGCAAACCGGGTAGTTTTGAAATCGGTGAAACGTCAATGAGTACTCCGATAACATTGACTGCAACTAAGGATGAATACACTCCTGAGGGTAAAGGTCTTGACCGATTGGAAACATTCAAAATTTGGATCACGGGCCTGACGGGTGCAACGCTTGAAGATGGTTCTCATGATGGTTTCATTGTGTTGACGATTAAGGACGTTGGTGGTCCTCAATTTAATGATGATGTAAAGAAATACAATGTCAAAGAAAATACAGGGAAGAATATTGTCTTTGATAGCATTCCTATCAAGAATGTGAAAGTTGATGTTGCTGACGGAGACAAGTTTGATCTTGTTATTGATGGTGACGATGCAACTGCAGCTCAAACCTTGTTTAATTTTGAATTGGTAAAGGAAGCTCGCAATGATCCGGACGTTTATGATACGGCTTACATTAAGATGTCGGTTAAAAGCGCGCTTGACTATGAAGCTTTGACTAAGAATTCAAAGAATTCATTCAAGGTGACATTCCGTTTGAAGAATGACGCTACTGTTACTGATTCTACGACTCGTACAATCAATGTTCTTGATGTGAACGAAGTGCCGACAATTGATAGAATTTATGATCCTAAGTTGGCTCTCACGGCGGGTGCGTTTGATACTCTCAAAATTAAGGAAAAATCAAAGTTAGGCGATACTGTTGGTTTTGTTAATGCCGTGGATCCTGATGTTTATAATGCGGTGTCTTTCGGTCATTTGGCTTTCTCTATCGTTGAAACGGGTATCCCGTTCACGATGAATGATTCTGTGATTGTTGTCAATGACGCTTCTAAGATGAATTATGAAACTAAGGATAGCGTCTACACGTTTACCGTAAAAGTTGACAACTGTGAAATGGCAACAAATGGTTCGTGGACAAAGAATTGCTTGACGACAAGCCATAAGGTGACCGTAAAGATTGTGAACGTTCCCGAAGATCCTGTTCTAGAGTGCTTTACTGATGATCTTGATTGCGCTGGCCCGTACACTGCAATTGAAAATTCCAAGATTGATTCTGTAATCCATGCATTCCATGTGGCAGATCCTGATATTGGTCAGCTTGCCACGCTTAAGGCATCTATTGCTGATACAAAGACGGGTGGTAAGGCTGCAGATTATTTCAAGGCTGTTATTTCACACGATACTTTGAACATTAAGGTTAAGAGTAATATTGACTATGAAAAAGTTGAATCTGAATATGTCGTCAAGATTACTGTTACTGATGCCGATTCAAAATCTGTTTCGATTACTCGTACCATTAGTATTAAGGATGTGAATGAAAAGCCGACTGTAGACAGTCTTGATCGTAAGAATGACGGTTATACGGGTACGGCAGCAAGGGATAAGTTTACCTTGTATCCGAAGGAAAACCTGAAGGTAAATGATCCTGTCGGTATCGTTCGCACGACTGATCCGGATGTTTTGAATGCTGATTTCAGACATTCGACATTCTCTATTGTTGAAGATGCATCTAACCCGGTTCCGTTTACGATGAAGGGAACACAGGATTCTACCATTTATGTGAATGATGCATCGAAGATGAATCATGAAGATAATGTTGTTTACAAGTTCACGGTAAAGGTCCAAAACTGCGAAAAGGCTTCTGATAACTCGTGGACCAAGAACTGCTTGGAAACAACGCAGTTGGTTACGGTAAGAATCCAGAACGTGCCGGAAGGACCTACCATTGAATGTAAGGATACCGATACTCCTGAAGAATGTAATGGCCCGTACTATGTCAAGGAAAACTCTGCCGCGACAACCGTCGTTCACGAATTTATCGTGAAGGATCCGGATCTGGGTCAGATTGCTACTATGACGCCGTCTCTTAAGGACAATACGACTGGTGGCAAGGCTGCCGACTTCTTCGATGCTATCATGAAGGATGATACCTTGAAGATTGTTGTCAAGAGCAATATTGACTATGAAAAGGATCCGAAGACATTCAACGTAAAGGTTACGGTTACGGATGCCGATGGTAAGACCGATTACATTGACCGCGAAATTTACATTGTCGACGTGAACGAAAAGCCGGCGGTTGCAGATACAACTCTTACCATTAAAGAAAATCTTGCCAATGGCAAGGTTGCCGGTACTGTTTCCGCTTCTGACCTCGATAAGATCAATATCAAGGCTTTTGCCCATCTCGAATACGAAATTCTTCCGATTCCGGGTGAAACTATTCCGTTCAAGATGGATTCTAACAAAATTGTGGTGACGGATGCAAGTGCCCTTAACTACGAAGCCCTGAAACCGGATACGACCTTTACCTTTAAAGTTCGTGTCACAAACTGCCCGATTGATTCTTCGACGTGGAATGCCGAAAAACCCTCGTATCCGAGAACGGATGATTGCTTGTTTGATGAAGCTAGCGTATTGCTTTCTGTGACCGATGTTCCCGAAACGACAATCATTATTCCTGATTGTAAGGGTGATAGTTGCACGGAATGCACTGGCCCGGATTGCCACGACATTGTGGATTCGCTCTGCAAGGGCCCGAATTGCACCGGTGTCCATACCCATGACTCTGTCTTGACTCTTGCGGTAGAGGAAAATGTTCCGACCGGTTACAAGATTATCGACTACTTAGTTGCTGACGAAGACGTCGGAACTGGCCATAAGGATTCTCTGTACGCATACTTCAAGAATACGAATGCCTCTGGCGCTGACAGCCTGTTCAAGATTTATATGCAGAAGGTCGGTGGCAAGTGGAGAGTCGTGGTTGCCGTAAAGGATGGCAGCAAGCTTGACTACGAAACTGTCAGCGACATTCACAAGCTCACGATTTACGTTAGCGATCCTGAAGATCCTGCCGGTATGGGTGACTCTATCCGTCGCATTATCGAAGTTGTCGACGTGAACGAAGCTCCGAGCGCAAAGGATGCCGACCTGAAACCCGAAGAAAATCTGCCGAAGGGTACTGTCGTTGGTAAGCTTGATGTTACTGAACCGGATATTAAGCATGTCAAGGAATTTGGCCACTTGGAATACTCCATTATCGGTAAGGACAGCACCTATGCCTTCGTGATGGACTCCAACAAGGTTGTGGTGAATGATCCGACCAAGATGGATTACGAACTTGCCGTGCATAAGTACGTGTTCAATGTCTTGATTTCGAACTGCGAACTGAACGCATCTTCTGGCAAGTATGATGGTGCATGCCTCTATGACACTGCTAAGGTGACTGTCGACATCCAGGATGTCAACGAAAAGCCGACGATCATTGTCGATGGTCCTGTTCCGGATGGTGACGACGATTCCGATACGCTTTGCGTTGCCGTCTGCGATACTACAGACCGTGGCGTCAAGAGCAAGGATTCTATCCTTACCATTGGTATCAGGGAAAATCCGGATAATCCGAATGGTACTAAGAAGATCGTTACTCCGACGGGTATGATCTTGTTCCAGTATCATGTTGCTGACGAAGATACCAACCATGCTACTGGTGCTAAGGTAACTTGGTTCGATGCTGGTACGACAATTCCGGGCGTGAGCACGAAGGGCTCCGACCTCTTTACGATTGCTTACGATTCTGTAAAGCATGTGATTACGGTGCGCGTCAAGGACGAAAAGCTGCTTGACTACGAAACACTTAGAAATGCAACTTCTCGTGATGATCCGGATCCGGAATACACGATGGGCATTGTCGTGACAGACCCGAAGGGCTTGGCCGATACTCTCTATCGTAAGATTCGCGTGACGGATGAAAACGAAAAGCCGCTCTTCGATGTCTGGCCGCTCGTGATTACCGAAAACAACCATATTAACGATTCCCTTGGCCACGTGGAACACCCGAGCGATATCGACTCGATGTCTAGGAATCCGGAATTGTTCGATAACGGCTTCAAGATGACGGGTGGTGATACCGCTTTGTTCTGGCTCGACAAGGACTCTACGGACTTGATGCGAGTCATGATTCGCGCGAATGTCGTGCTTGACTGCGAAAATGGTGAGTATATCTGCGGCCAGGATTCCATGTACTGGGTGTACATGACGTATGGCGATACGACCCTCAAGACTGTCTATACAGACTTGAAGATTCCTGTCAAGCTGATTGACTTGAACGAACCGCCTAAGATTCTGACCGATACCATCGGTGTTGATGAAAACTCGCCGAAGGGTACCGTTGTCGATACGATCAAGTGGGATGACATTGACCGCTTCGATTCTGTGATGACCTTCAAGATTGTTGACGATCCGATTGGCTGCTTCGAAATCGATTCGAAGACGGGTGTCGTGACTATCAGCGATAGCAAGTGCCCGGGTCTTGACTTCGAAAAGAATCCGACGATCGACCTCAAGGTATCTATCACTGACATGGTGAATATTCCGGATAGCTTGTACGACGAAAAGTGTAAGTGCCAGTTGATCTCGGCTAAGGATGGACCGATTACGGTCACGAAGACTGTCAAGGTCAACATTCACGACGTGAACGAACCGCCTTCCATTACGGATAAGACGATCACGGTGAAGGAAGACACCAAGCCGGGTACGGTTATCGATACCGTGCGTGCAACCGATCCGGATAAGGATCCGAAGAAGCGCGAACTGACTTATACGCTGATCGACGGTGATACGACCACCTTCAAGATTGACCCGAAGTCGGGTGCCTTGACCTTGATCGATTCCCTCGACTACGAAACCAAGAACAGCTACTACGTGACTGTCCAGGTGGATGACGGTGAATTCGCCGATACCGCCAAGGTCAAGATCAATATCAGTAACATCGAAGAATGGACCAACGTCAAGATTACGGAAGCAAGTTCCGATAAGAAGACTTGGGAAGATCCTGAAACGATTTACACCAACCATCCGATCCGCGAAATCTGCTGGAACCAAGATGGTTACGATACTTGCATGACTGATCTGAACATTGCGAAGGATTCTGTTGTGGTCATTTCTTGGAAGAACCCGGCCAAGGACCATGCGGGTAGCGATACGGTAAGAATCTACTTCAGCGACGCTATTCCGGCTGTGACCGTGACTGGCAAGCCCACGCTGGTTGATGCAGAAAACGTGTTTACTCTTGTGGAAGACATGGAAGGCGACACCAACATCTACATCAATACGATGAAGGATTCTATCTGGGTGTCCATTAAGGATCCTGCCGGTAAGAAGGATACTTCCTTTGCTATCGAAGTGAACCTTGATCCGGTTACCGTTTCTCAGGGTACACTCGATAAGGTTAGCAAGATTGCCGATTCCAAGCTGATGCGCGATGAAACCGGCAAGAAGGTGACCGAAACTCCGGTGAACTCCGACATGATCAAGTTCTCTTACAAGGAAATCGTTGGCCAGGACACCGTGACGATTTCTTACCTGACCGACAAGAAGGGTAACCCCGTCAAGGTGCCGGTGATCAACGACAAGGGCAAGGTTGACTCTGTCGAAGTGATTACCGTGACCTACAAGACCAGGGTCGGCGGCAACAATGGTAAGGACGTCGAAGTTTCTTACCAGGCTGACGCTTTGACTGGTGAAATCTTCGTGAAGGGTCCGTCTGGCGAACTAATGGAACAGGGTGCTTCCAAGACCGTGTTTGCTCCTACCGAAAAGGATTCTTCCAAGACTACCAGCCGTTACACGACCAACGAAGGTATGTTTACGATTACCACGACGACCAGGGATGCCCTTGGCAACGACAGGACGATTTCGTACTTCGTCGACAAGAAGGGCAACGCGGTCAAGAGCCCCGAAGGCGATATGGGCTTCTCTGTGACCTACACCTACGAAAACAAGTATGGCAACGTCGCAACGGAATCCGTATTCATCGTGGTTGACCAGGTGCTTCCGAAGGTGGAAATCCTTTCGCCGACCAACAAGGAAATTATCCGCTCGAACTCTGTGCAGGTTGTCTGGACTGTTGACGGTGTCATTCAGGATACCTTGACGCTCCAGGGTCTCTCTAAGGGTCCGAACCCGATTATCCGTATCTACCGCGACAAGGCCGGTAACGAAGCCTCTGCTACGGTGTATGTGTACATGAAGGACAGCAAGGATGTTGACATTTCTGTTGAACAGCCGGTGACCGAGATCTCGAGAGAAAAGATCGAAGAATACTATGCTATCAACCCGCCTGAAAAGGGTGAAACCTTTGCTGTGAGCATCAGGAACCCGACTACGGGCGAAGAAGTGGAAACCTTGATTGGTGGCGACTTCAAGACCAAGGAAGGTAGCGGTAAGGAACCGTATCCGGGTGCATCCGGATCCAAGCACTTGGGCCCGACCCTCGCTATGGATATCAAGGTGCCGGTGATCGACGCTATTTCTGGCCTCGCAACGCTCGACGACTTGATTACTCCGGATGGAATGATCGCTCTCGAACGTACGAACTCCAAGAAGAGCCACAAGATCACTGTTGAAGAATACGTTGAAGAATACTGCGAAGACGGCTTCAAGATCGGTAGCGATGCAAGCAAGGTGAACCTGTTTGACATCAAGCTGAACGCCAAGATCTGGGTCTACACCTCGCTGGGCAACTTCGTGGATTACTTCAGCTTCACTCAGGAACTGAATGACCCGAGCTTCACGGATGACGCCGGTCTCCTTGAAATGTACTTCGAAATGAAACCGGATAAGGACGGCTTTGTAAGGGCTGACAATGGCAAGCAGTATGCTACCGGCGCCTTCGTCTACAAGGTTCAGGCCAATATCCGTTCCAAGGCTCGTTGTACGATTCCGGACGGCACCTACGATCCGGATCACAACAAGGGTGATGGCTACGGCGAAACCACCAAGCGCAAGGGTGACGTTGTCAAGAACAGCGACGAACTCTTGAAGTCCTTCGGTTACCGTCGTCCGAAAAACAAGTAAGTTGAATAATTGAAAATGTAGGAGATGCCCGCCAATGAACAGCGGGCATTTCCTATTTATACAGAAAATTTCTAAGTTCTAAGTATGAGTATTGAAGAACGTTCTACACTGGTATATTCGACGGCTCTTGGTGGTCGTGTCAAGCAAGAAAAACCTAAGGCGGAGCGCCCCCAGGGTGACGGCGTGGTCCGTATTCTTTTAAAGCGTTTGGGTGGCGGTAAAATGGCGAGCGTGGTGACCGGAGTGCCTTTGGATGAACCCGAACTCAAGGAACTTGGCCGTGAACTCAAGCAAAAGTGCGGGGTAGGCGGCTCTGTCAAGGATTTTGCCATCGAAATCCAGGGTGACAAGCGCAATCTGCTTAAAACGGAGCTGGAAAAGCGTGGGTACACGGTAAAGCTTGCTGGTGGCTAGAAATAGCGGCTCGGGGGGAGATTGATTTATATCACCAGGCAAAAAAAGTGAGTGCTTTTTTCGAAAAAAAAGGGTATTTTTTAAGAGATTGAGAAGAGGGCTTACAATGGTCAGAATTTCCGTTTCACGCAAAACGTTTTTACGCTCGTTGTTTATTCTTGCCGTAGTGCCTGCGATGGCATTTTCGGGTCCTTCTGTCGGTACCGCAAGCATGCCTGTGAACGAAGTCGATCGCTGGAAGGCCAAGCAGAGTCAGTGGAAACCTCTCGGTAACGGTGCCAAGATTTATCAGTCCGATAAAGTGCGTACGGGCGCAGAATCCGAAGTGGTGATTCGACTCCCTGACGGAAGCTCCATCAAGATTGGCGAAAAGACGATTGTCGAAATGGAAAGTCTTTTTGAACCCAACGACGAAGGCGGTTTCGAAACCATGATCGACGTGGAAAAGGGTTTCTTGAATTTCGCCGTACATAAACTCAAAAACAAGAAGTCTAAGTTCATCTTCAAGACGGGAACCGCAACTGCATCGATTCGCGGTACCGAAGGCTATATTGGCGGCGAAGGTGTTTTCTTCGCGGGCCTGAAAACGGGTAAGCTGGAAATCAAGCCCAACGGTTCTGACCAGTTGGTGTCCATTGTCGCTGGCGAAACCACTTTCGGAACGGATTCCCTGGTGGTGGTGAAGTTGGCCTCTTCTGGTGAAGCCCGCTTCGCGAAGCGTCTTTCGAAGATTCTTTCGGACAAGTCCAAGTCGACGAAGGCTTTGAAGGCTGAACTTGAAAAAGCCGATACTGAATTCCAGGCTCAGCTGAAAGAAGAAGCCAAGCAGGCTGCCGCAACGGTTCCCGAGAACGGCTTTATCGTAAGCACTGTTTCGCCGGTGGAAATTTGCGAAGACGGTCTTGTGGTTGACGGCTCTTACCGAACCTCTGATGAATCTGCCACGCTGGTCTTGAAGGTGGGCAATTCCTATACCTCTAGCAACTTGATCCGCGCTGCCGATGGCCAGGCTCATTCCTTCTCTGAAAAGGTCGTGGTCAACGACGATAACGGTCTCTGGAAAGCTGAAAAGGCAACTCTTGAATTCAAGGGCGCCGGTGTGACCAGTTCCAAGTCCATTGACTTGATGGTGAACAAGGCTTGCGTCGACGTGAATACGAAGGCTCCTACGGCATCGATTATTTCTTATGACTCTTTGCGCTGTATTGCCAACGTGATGGTCGGTGAAATTCAGAATGATGCCGGTATCCTGGTCATGGAAGCGGATGGAAGCAAGTTGAGCGAAGAAACGGTGACCAAGAATTCCCAGAAGAGACTGAAACTGCAGAAGGGCCGCCATGAATATGTGGTCCGCGTTGAAGACTTGGCGTCGAACAAGGCTGAAGTCACCAAGAAGATGGGTTGCTACCCGAACAAGAGATTCCCGGTAGAAGTCCTGGGTCCCGCAAAGGAAGTGTTGAAGGTCCCGCCTCCGCCGCAGGATATTCCGGATCGCATTACGCAGACGCTCCAGTTTAGAATTCGAATTCCTGAAAATGATCCTGATTACTTGTACAAGGTAACTGTTAGACAAAACGGCAAGGTCATTTTGCAAGAATCGCTATCGCAGATTCACAACCTGGATTACCAGATTCCAGTGTCGCTAACGCGAGGGGCGAGAAACCATTTCGATATCGAAGTCGTTCACAAGAGCGGATATATATCGAAGGCTAAGAAGGATTACGAGGTTCATTGATGAAACTTAGGGATTGGTTTGTAGGCGTACTTTCTATGGCAGCACTCCACGTGAGTGCTTTTGCCGTTGATACGGCCCTCCAGCAAGGGAGCGTGATTGGAGGCGAAGTATCCGGTTTCTTGAAAAAAGACAAGTCTCCGTACCTGGTGAACGAGACCCTAGTGGTGCCCGAAGGCAAAGCCCTGGTCGTGGAAGCGGGAACCGAGATTTACTTTAACGAAGGCACGGGTCTTGATGTCCGTGGTGGTTCTTTGGCGGTGATGGGCGAGAGCCATAATCCGGTGGTGATGACCGCTGCAGAAGAAGACAAGTATTGGAACGGTATTTCCATTACGGGAAACAAGTCTTGCGAAACTCAAGGCACCCATATCAAGAATGCTCAGTTTGGCTATGCGGTTGAAAGCGGTTCCTTGGAAGTTCGCGATGGCGTTATCAAGAACGCTGGCCGCACTGCCATCTATGTCCGCAACGCCTCTTTGGCGATGAAGTGGACAACGGTTGAAGATGGTCGCAATGTGGGCGTGTGGGCGGCCTCTAATGCCAAAATCGATATCGATGGTTCCAATTTGACGCAAAACAAGATTGCCTTGGTTGCCGGCGAAAATGCCGTGGTGAACATGAAACGCGTTCACTTGGAATCTAACGATGTAGCCATTCTCGACTTTGGTAACAACAACTTGAAGCAGAGAAATTCCTTGATTATGGATAACGTAATCGGCCTTGTTTCCAAGGACATTCCGCCTGAAGAAATTCGCCAGGCGTTGGAAGACAACAAGAGACCGCTTGCGAATAATATGAACGACTATACGGGTATGCTGGGCGACGAGCCCCGTAATCCTTACGCAAATACCGAAAAATTTGCAGGCAACCAGGACGATTCTGCGGATTCTGTCTGGTCTATTTCGGGTAGCGTAGGCGTTGAAATGGGCTATCACAAGGTGCTGATGCGCCACAATTCTTCGGGCCAAAAGTACGTGTCCGATAAGGATACGGTGCTTCCGCGCGAACGCTACATCAACTACTTCCAGGTTCCGGGATTCTTTACCAACTGGAATGCCAACTTGTTGATGAAGTCTCCTACGGGAGCAACGATGGAATTCCTCTTGGATGCTTCAAGCGATTCCTGGGATAACCTTAAGCTTTACCAGTTGCAAGCCAGCTATACGGACGATATGCAGCACTTGGTCCTCGGTGATTTCTATGCGAACGGGGGAGAGATTTACCTGTCTGGCATGAACGCTTTTGGTGGCTTGTATGAACTGTCGCTGCTCAAGAATGCGGCCAACATCCCGACTTTCGTCGGTACGGCTTTTGCGGGCGAAATGAATGCTCCCAAGATTCAGGGCAAGCGCAACTACGATGTGTACAAGGATTACATTGATGATGGTGAAGCCGAGGCCCAGCGCATCGGAGCCGGCGGAAGTATCCGCTGGAATATGCACCGTCGCTTTAACGGAACCTTGGGCTTTGTGGCCAGCAAGGATTACCTGGAAGATCCTTTTATGAGGGACGGCATGTCTCCCGAAACCAACACGGCAAAACCCCTGGTGACATCTAGAGCCTTCTTTGCCGATGGTAACTGGCTGGTTTACCCTGGCGATATCAAGCTGAATGGCCAGGTTGCCGTAGGTGGAGCCGATACCTTGAATGCCGCTAAAATCAGGGCGGTAAATCAGGTGTTCTCGGAAGCGGGACTGGATCCGTCGAATTTTGCGCTCTTGAATAAGCTGATGAGTAACGTGAACCAGGTAAATTCCTTGACGCCTGCCGAGTTGAATGAGATTTTTGGTGAAAATGCCATGATGACTCCTTCTGAGATGCGCGCCGAATTGAAGGCCCTTTTGAAGGAAGCTTCTAGGGTGGCGAGGACATTGCAGACCGAAGACAGTAGGCCTTCTCATGGTGAATTCTGGGGCCATGAACATTGGGCTTTTGCCGGATCTTACCAGTGGTCGAATCCGACGACTTCTATTGAAGGTTTCTTCAGGTATGTGGGTGCCGAATATTACAGCCCCGGTTCCGAAGACTTGTTGCAGAATACCCGCATGATTGGTGGTAACTTGAAGCATAAGATTTATGACTTCTGGAACTTGGGCTTTGGCTATACCTTGAATATTGAAAACGCTGCCGGAGAAGGCAACGATTACAATATCTTCGGCTTGGGTGAAGGTACCCAGTGGGGCCTTACGGGCGCCGATGACGATTGGCTCAAGAAGCATGAGCAGGATATGGTGCGCACGCTGTATATTCACGATGGTTACTTGAAGAACGACTTCAAGTTGAATGAAAAGGTCGGCCTTTCTTTCAAGTACGCCCTGAATTACAGAACCCGCAGCACGCCGCAACGCCTGTACGGCAACTACTCGGCCTCTTCGGGTATTTATGATGACCCGTGGTTTGACGCTATTAAAGGTCGTCCGACTGTGAAGGTGAATGAAGGGCTCGATACGACGGTTATTGATTCGGCTCATTGGGCTCAGTATTATGCACTTGTCGATGAAGATTATTTGGCAACCCAGTTCGAAGAAAAACTGATGAAGCATACTCTTGAACTCGGGCTTTCTTTCAAGTTCCCCAAGAACTTGCTGAAACTTGGGGCGGGTTTGGTGGCCTTTACGGATATGTCGGAATTCAAGCAAGACAACCTGATTTCTGGCTTTAGGTTCAAGAACGAAACCTATGGCATTCTGGGTTACTATTTCCACGGAAGTGATTACCTGGAACAGCGTTACCCGATTTCTTTGACGACGACGATGGACGGCTTCAAGAATTCCGTTTCGTTGACGCCCCGCTACAAGGTGTACAATCGTAACGAAATGCGCGAGTTCGAGTGGAGTTTCTTGGATAACATGGATATTGAACTTTCCAGGGACTTTTTGGAACTGGGCCTGTCGGGTGGTTTGCGTCAGAACTTCTTGAGCTACGAGATCAAGGACCAGGATTACGACGAAATGGAACTCGATATCGACGCTTCTGCAAAATTACGTATACATCACACCCAGGCCTTGTATACAGATTGGACATTAGGTTCAATTTTCAACTATCGTCCGGATAACAAGGCTGACCAGTATAAGGATTTTTATATAATTGCAGCAGTGAATTACGACTTTTAGTCGGTTGCAGCGGTAAACAGATTTGTATACACAGGAACACCGGAATGACATATGAAAAGCTATTCTTGTAATATGAAGATTCCTGTTCGCTATAACCATGTCGGTTATGCTCCTGATTCGGCAAAGATTTTCTTTGTGAACCCGAAGGAGCTTGAACCTGATTGTGGTAATGTGAATAATTATTTTTTTCGTGTAATACGGCAACTTCAGTATACGAAATATGCTGCTGTATGGGAAGGCTCATTTGTCGAGGGGACTTTGGGGCATTCCGGTGTTTGTGAGTACACAGGTGAAATTCTCTGGTCGGGAAATTTTACGGACGTTAACGAAACGGGATTGTTCTTTATCCAAATTCTGCGAAAAGGTGGCGCTGAGAAGGAGACGCTCCTTTTTGAGACGGAATCGTTTGAAATATCGAATGACTGGATTTGTCGTCAGTTGCTTGCAAACATCAAATCTTTTTACTACCAACGTAGCGGTGTGAAACTGCCTGCCGATTTTGCGGGCAAGTGGGCAAGGCCTGCAGCTCATTTAGACGACAATATCGGATTCCACCCGAGCATGCAGCGCGAAGGTACCTGGAACGCCCATGGTGGTTGGTACGATGCCGGTGATTATGGCAAGTATATTGTGAATGGTGGCGTCTCGGTGGCGACACTCTTGCTTGCCTGCGAATTGATTGGCGATTGTGAATGCGAAAGCCTGACAAATAAGGCGATCAATGCGACGGAACCCTTTGTGGGGCCTGACGGACTCAAGATGTACAGCCTCAAGGATGAAATCCGCTTTGAACTGGACTTTTTCTTGCGAATGCAGGACACCGACGGCGGCGTATTTTTTAAGGTGACTCCTGAACATTGGGACGGATTTGTTTCGCCTACGGATTCCGACCTGTTGCAAAAGCGCATGATTTTAGGCAAGTCGACAACATCGACGCTGAATTTTGCGGGAGCTCTCGCCGCGGCATCGCGCGTGTATGGTAAGCGCGATACAGCGTTCGCAGAACGCTGCCTGCAAGCGGCGGTAAAGGCCTATAAGTGGGCCGTTTCGCGCCCCTTTGTGGATTGGCCGCACAATACCGAAGGTAGTGGCGGCTACGGCGACGAACACGCCGAAGACGAATTTTTCTGGGCGCGTGCAATGCTTTACCGCGAGTTGCAGGTACGCGGCGAAGTAGACGGAGTTTCCGCCGAAAGCTTGCGCCCCCTGCTACTTGAAGACATGAAGGTGATTCCGCCTAAGTCGGGCCTTGACTGGCGTGACACCCAGAACTTGGGCTGGCTAGCCCTTGCCTTGCAGGACTTTGACCGCGAATTCCGCCTTTATGCGCGCACGACGCTGAACATGACGGCTCGTGAAATTGTCGACATGCAAAATGGCGATGCCTACGGAATTCCGGTACGCAAGTTTATTTGGGGCAGCAATGGCGATATTGCCAACCATGCACTTACCCTGGCTATTGTAAAACGCTGGGCTCCGAGCCTGGGTGGCAACTCCCTGGATTTCTGGTGCCGCGAAATGTTGAACTTTATTTATGGCCGCAATCCTGTGGATGTCAGTTTTGTGACGGGTTCCGCTTGGAGCTCTCCGAAAGATCCGCACCATCGCTTAAGCCATTCCGACGGCGTCGAAGAACCGATTCCGGGGCTTTTGGTTGGAGGCATCAACAGCGACCGTCAGGATATGCACCGCGCTCCCCATTATCCGGGAGAACTGTCCGGTTATTCGTACACCGACGAACGCTGCTCTTTTGCGAGCAACGAAACGGCAATTAACTGGAACGCCCCGCTGACAGCGGTGCTTGCATTACTTTGCTTTTGATTTCTCGTCCTTTTTAGAGGTCGAGTCTTTCTTTGATTCTTTAGATTCCTTGGTTTCCTTGGAATCTTTTTTTGATGTAGAGTCTTTAGCGGATTCCTTTACGACAGAATCTTTAACGGCTTCTTTGGCAGATGCTTTTGCAGTCGTATCCTTGGCGGTGGTGTCTGCTTCGGCTTCCTTGATTTTTTCCTGAACCTTCGGCAAAAGGGATTGCAGGTTTACCACCGGATTCTTTTCGGCTTCGAATTCCTTGGCCGAGACGATAGGCTTGTAGTAGAAGGAATCCTGGGCGCTCATGGGGTGAGACGGGAGCAGGTCTATGTAAGAGGCTGCAAGAGCTGCCCAACCACGGAGCCATTCCTTGCGGGATTCACGGTGCGTGTACCAGGAATCGGGATTGTAGTAGTAATGGTGAACGTCCTTGGTCAGGTAAACGGGAGATTCGCCAGAAAGCTTTGTAAAAATTCGCTTGACGCGGTAAGTGGATGCGGCGCCGGTGAGGAGCAAAACCGTGTCGGCGTTGTGCATTTTGAGCCAAGGAATAATGGAGTAGGCTTCGTCCATGGTGGAGGGGTCATCGTGCCTTGCGATAAAGACTGCGTTGCTGTCGAAGTTGCCGAGGCGCATGAAGTCGTCCAGATAGAATTCTGCGTTGCTGCGGTTGCGCAGGATGCGGCGCCCGAGAATCAAGACGGAATCGGCTTTGCCGCTAGCCATGAGTTCGGCGGCCATGTCGATGCGTTCCATGTCGGCGGTTTGTCCGTCGAGCACGACGATCCAGCTGACATGTTCGAATTCGTCATCGTCGACAAGCCAATGGCCGCTCTTGGTCATCACCAAGTAGAAGGCGATGACGAGGAGTACGGCGGCGGCCGCAATGGTACTCAAAATGACTTTCTTTTTCTTGATCTGTTTCTTGGTGGGTAGCTTAGTCAATTTTTGCTCCTTGGGTGCGGTACAGCGCCGCATTTTCGCCGTCGGCGTAATACTTCTTGCGGATTCCAAACAAATTAAAACCGTGGCTTTCGTAAAAGCGGCGGGCTTTAATATTGTTCTCGCGGACTTCTAGAAAACAGCAATCTGTCTTGTCTAAATCCAGTTGCGAAAGTCCTGAGCGTAAAAGCAGTGAACCAATTCCGCCGCGCTGTGCCGATTCGCTTACGGCAATAGAGAGCAGCTCGGAGTCGGCGCCTAGCAAATGGAATACGGCGTACCCTACGATTCCTGTTTCGGTTTCGTAAACGACGGCGTAGGTGTAGGGCGCCTTGATTTCTAGCTCATATTGTCGTTCGTTCCAGTCTTGAAATGCAAGTTCACCCTGAATCCTCAGTACGGCAGGAATGTCGGCGGAATTCATTTTGCGGATGGACATGGAACTTCCTGTGGATCAGTGCAACTTTTCGAAATATGAGGGCTGGATGTAGTTCGCTTCTTGCATAAGGCTCGGGGCCACTCGCTCGAAGAGTCTTGCCCAATCGCTCAGGGGCTTGCCCTTGTCGATGACTGTCGCTGCACCGATTTCGCTGAAAAGGGCCTTCAAGGTTTCGTCGCTGGCGGCGTTTTCGTCGACGACGACGTAGTTCACGTCGCTGGACTTAAGTGCTTTTACCACTTGCTCGGTTTCGATGAAGCTTTCTTTTTCGTTCAGGCGCAAGTACCAGTAGTCTTTGCGGGCGCGGATGACTACGGCTGCCTTGTCGGGCTCTGCTGCGAAGCAGGAGAGGGCCTGCAGCGTAGAAACTCCGTAGAGCTTGCGCTTGCCGCTAAAGCTCAAGCCTTCGCAAAAGGCGACTCCCGTGCGCAGTCCGCTGAAAGACCCTGGGCCGAGGGTGACCATGACTCGGGTCACCTGGTCGAGGGTCGCTCCCGTTTTTTCAAGGAGTGCGTCCAGCATGGCCGATGCGGTTTCGCCGCGGGCCGATTCGTCGACGCTTTCCATATAGCGGGGGCGGGCGGCGTCTGATTCCAGAAGCGCCATCGAAATTCCCTTGCGCGAAGTATCTACAAATAAGTCGAATTGCATGAAGCTATCCGTGACTTAGCGTTTGATGTAGAGGCTCTTGTCGATAATCAAGTCGATGAGCTGGCTGTAGGTGATGCCGTTGCAGGCAGCCTGTTGCGGCAAGAGCGACGTGGGTGTCATGCCCGGGAGTGTGTTCGTTTCGATAGCGAACAGCTGCTTGTCCTTGGTGATGCGCACGTCGGTACGGCTGTAGCCAGCACCGCCCAAGGCGTAGTGGGCGTTCTTCACGAGTTCCTGGATGCGGGCCGTCAGATCGGGTTCGAATTCGGCCGGAGTGACTTCCTTGCATTCGCCGTTGTACTTGGCTTCAAAGTCAAAGTATTCGCGGGTAGTCATGCGCATTTCGGTCGGCGGCAGCGGCTTTTCGCCTTCGATGTAGCCGCAGCTAGCTTCTTCGCCGGCAATGAACTTTTCGCAGAGCAGGCGGTTGGAATCCTTGAACAAGTCTTGGGCAATTTTGCCGGCTTCGTCCAGGTCCTTGGCGATGCCGATACCGATAGAGGAACCGCCAAGCGGGTCCTTGATGACCAGCGGGAATCCGAGTTCATCAGAAACGGAAACGAGCGTATCGCCGGTGAAGTCGTGCTTCCAAATCACGCGGTACGGCGGAGTCGGAATACCGTTGGCCTTATAAATTTCCTTGGTCTTTACTTTGTCCATGGCGAGAGCAGATGCCAAAAGGCCGCAACCGGTGTAGGGAATGCCCCAGTTTTCTAGCAAGGCCTGAATGTGTCCGTCTTCGCCCCATTTGCCGTGCAAGGCGAGGAATGCAATGTCTGCATCAGGGAGCTCAGAAAGGGCCGGAGATTTTTTGCAGTTTGCGGCAGTGCCTTCGAGTCCGCGGAAGTAGTTCACCGAGAAGTTGTCCTTCTGGTAGGGGGAAAGTTCGCGGGAAGACCAGTGCCAGGTGCCGTCTTTGTCGATAAGCACCGGATGAATGTTGTAACGATCCGGGTTCATGGCGCGAACAACGCCCGTGCCACTGACAACGGAAACATCATGTTCGGTGGACGGGCCACCCATTAAAACTAATACGCGCATACGAGCCATAATAAACCTCTTGAAAAACTTATGCAAATAATGTAGTAAATTCAATTCCTTTAGTTGCCTGGCTCTTAAAAGGTTTGTATCTTATGGGAAAAGAGAGGTTGTTATGCGTGTATTCGTTACAGGTGGTACTGGTTTCATCGGTCACTATGTGGTGAAGGCCCTTTTGGAAAATGGCCACGACGTAGTGATTGCGACTAGGCACCCTAATAAGGTCCCGACACTCAAGGCAAATCCTAAGGTTACGTTCGTGGAATGTGCCTTGACTGATTTTGACCTGATGGCTGAAGGACTGAAGGGTTGCGACGCCTGCATTCACATTGCTCTCGGCTGGGGCGATACCCCGAGCACGATGCTTGCTAACGACACCCGCGCAACGGTGATGCTGCTTGAAAATGCGGCAAAGGCCGGTTGCAAGAAGTTTATTTACACGAGTAGCACGGCCGCTATGGGCCGCATGCGCCCCACGATGCGCGAAATCACGAGCAACCTGCCGATGGATCTTTACGGTGCCACCAAGGCCGCAGGCGAAGCCTTTGTGCTTGGCTTTACGCATGGCTACGGAACCCAGTTCCCCGAAGTCAAGATGACCCGCAACATTATTCGCCCTGGTTACACCTTTGGTAATCCTGCTTGGGCCGATGGCTGCTCGCAGCCGGACCGCAGATTCTTCTCGATGGCACAGGCCGTCAAGGAAAACCGCGACATCAATATCATCAAGAATGACGGCACGCAGTTCATTCATGCCAGTCAGCAGGCAAAGCTTTACATGAGCGTCCTTGAATCCGACAAGAACGAAGAAATCTTCCTCGGTCTTGGTGAAGTTTGGATGAGCTGGAAGGAAATTGCCGAAATGATGATTTCCATGAAGCCTGGTTGCAAATCCAAAATCGTGGAAACTGACCTTGGCTGGGGCGATGAACCCATGCTGTTTGACGTGAGCAAGATTCAGGAACAGTTCGGGCTTGCCTTTGACGCTCACGAGTTTATGCTCGATCACGTCAAGTGGACTTATAACCAGATTTAATTTGGCTTTAGACGAAAATAAAAAAGGCGAGAGCAAATGCTCTCGCTTTTTCTTTTAACCGCAGCGGGTCTTTGTCGTGTCTATTCCGATGTAGTCGGGGTAGTCGTTGTCAAAGCAGGCGGCGCAGTAGTTTTCGCCTTCGCCGGTACATTCCTTCATGCCTTCGACGCTCAGGTAGCCGAGGCTTTCGACGCCGAGCATCTTGGCGATTTCGGCAGGCGTCATGGAGCTTGCGGCAAGTTCGCCTTGGCTCGGGAAATCCATGCCGAAGAAGCACGGGTGTGCGACCGGAGGCGATGCAATGCGGATATGCACTTCTAAAGCACCGGCATCGCGCAGCATCTTGGATAGAATCTTGAGCGTGGTGCCGCGCACAATAGAATCTTCGACGACACAGACGCGCTTGTTCTTAAGCACGCCTTCGATGGGGTTGAATTTGAGCTTGACTTTCTGTTCGCGAACGTTCTGCGTGGGGTCGATGAAAGTGCGGCCCACGTAGTGGTTACGGAGCAGGCCGATTTCAAAGCGAATGCCGCTCGCCTGGGCGTAGCCGAGCGCAGCGGTAGTGGCGCTGTCGGGTACTGAAATCACGATGTCGGCATCGACGGGGCATTCCTTGGCGAGCTGCTTGCCCATTTTGCGGCGGACCTTGTCGCAGCTCTGCTCGAAAATCTTGGAATCCGGGCGGCTAAAGTAGATGTATTCGAAAATGCAGTGGGCGAGGCGATCCTTTTGCACGAAGCGTTCGGAATGGAGCCCGTTCTTGGTGATGGTCAGGAATTCGCCGGCCTGGATGTCGCGAATGTAGTGGGCGCCCAGCAAGTCGAAGGCGCAAGTTTCGCTGGCGACGCACCAGGCTTTTCCCATGCGTGCAAGCGACAGTGGGCGGAATCCGAATCCGTCGCGGGCGACGTACATGGTGTCTTTGCTAATGAATACGAGGCAGAAACTGCCGGTAAATTTCGTGACGGCCTTCTTGATGGCTTCACCTAGGTCTGCGGCCTCGGTGCGCGCGATTTCATGCAGAAGAATTTCGGAATCGGATGTCGTCTGAAAAATATGGCCGTCGGCTTCCATTTCGGCACGGAGCTCGGCGGCGTTAGTGATGTTTCCGTTGTGGGCGACTGCAATCTGGCCCCATTTGCAACTCACCAGAATCGGCTGCGCGTTGGCCAAGGTTGATGCGCCTGTGGTGCTGTAACGCACGTGGCCAATGCCTGCAAATCCGTCAAATTCGTTGATGTCGTGTTCCCGGAGAAGGGTCGATACAAGCCCCATGGACTTGCGGACGCGAATCTTGTCTCCGTCAGTGACCGCGAATCCGGCACTTTCCTGCCCGCGGTGCTGCAGGGCGTAAAGCCCCATGGTAATATTCCTTACGACAGTGTCGCCATTGTAAATGCCGATCACTCCGCATTCTTCGTGCAATTCGTCGAGCATAACGCCTCTTTGAAATGTATGTTCCCCCTACCTCGAAGGTCATAGCCCACCCGGACGGGTGCAAGCAAGGAAACGGCCGCCCTTGTAAAGCAAAAAATGTGCCATTATGGCGATTTTGGCTCAAAAACGCCAAAATTCAAATTGCAAAACAAAAAGGCTTTACAACTTGTGTAAAACCTTATTGTAAAACTTACGTTTTATGTAAAAGAGTCTTATGCCTTGTCGGACTTGTCCAACGAGGAATCAACCGCTGAAAGCAGGCCTGTGTAGGGTTCGCTGCTTTGTAGCAGGTGGGCCTGGTTCTTGAGCTTGATTTCCTTCATTTCGGGGGCGAAGTAATTCTTTTTCTGTTCGTTGCTCATAGTGTCCTCCTTATTTCACTAAAACTTTCTTGCCGTAGTAGGCACCGCGGGCTTGGTGTGTGCCGTTCAGCTTGCGGCCCTTGAGGTCGTAGTTACGGTTCATCTTGAATTCGCCGGTGCGTGTATCGATGCGCCCGATAACTGTCGTGTGTTCGTTGCCATTGGTACTTTCGACGATGACTACGTCCATGGTGGCGGGGCGTTTCGTTTCCTTGAATTCGGGACCGAAAATGTCTCTGGTAAATATGAATGCGCGGAAGGGTGGTATTGCGGCTCCGGTACCAATTTTGACGAACTGGCCTGCTGTTTTAAAGTTTTCTGTGACTTGATCGTTAAATCCATAAATGTTGTCACCCGCAACATGCTCTGATGTAAATTCTAAGAATTCGTCGTTGCCATTAAAAAACCAAAGACCACTACTGCTTACAGTATAGGAGTTATTTGACTTTATTTCTACTGCACCTTTAATTTTGAGGGTTTCGGATTCCATTTGAATGAGATAAGGTCTATAAGCTTGGATTTCTACTTGGCTGATATCTTCGGCTCCATCTTTTAAGTTTTGAACTTGGACTTCCATTTTGCCGTTGACTTCTTCGACACCTCTGAAATAGTAGATATTCTTGACTCCGCCCAGTTGACCCAGCTTGACTGCAAAGGGGAGCATGATTGTGGAGTATCCGTTTGCTGAAAGAGGGAACTTTCTTTCGAAAACGACGGAGTCCACGTGTTTCTCTTCGACGTCGCCGACGGATCCGTAGTAGTCGCCATCGATGTATGCTGTTGTTTTCCCGTCTTCGGTTATGTACCGGATAGCGGGGTAATCCTTTCTCAGCATGAGCGTGTTGTTGTAGGCGTAAAGTTGGTAGCCAGTTGGCTCTGCTGTGACATGTCTGAATATCTTATTAGCAATGGCGTCATTGGTGATGTATTCCGATTGTCCGGAAAGAGCGATCTTGGGATTTTTGTCTGTCAAGGGCTCTGCAATGTTTACGTTGATGAGGGCTTTATCTTTTAATTCGCCTACAATATTGATTTTCTTTCCGTTAGAGAGAACCAGCGCGTTGTAATTGGGAAAATATGGAGTGCCAGAAATATTGATGTCTTCAAAAGCTTCTACAGCATAGTTTGAGTTAGTATTGAATGATCCTCCTGCAAGAGTCACTTTGGATCCTTCTTTTGCGACTATACCTCTGTTGTTTCCGTTGACAGATCCGCTGAATACTTCAACTTTTGAGCCGGAATGAGCGGTTATACCTGTACCATAGGAATAAACACTCCCCCCATCTATTTGAAGGGACCCGTGTAAGTCGATGGCCAGATTTTCCTCCGTAACATTGATTATTCCTGATAGCAGGAAGGCACTGCCGTTATCATTAACGAGAATCGCAGGGATGCCGGTATTAATGTTGAAATCTCCTGCTATTATGCCTCTATTGTTCTCGCTCTTGTTGCTGTCTTCGATGATAAGTGTCCTATCGACACGGAAAATCAATGCTTTTTCTGTAACAAAAAGATTATCTAAATTACGTGATAGCGTGTAGCCGTTGAGATCTAGGCGAATGGTTGCTCCGATGTGAAGGCATCTTGTCAATTTTACGTTTTGGGTTAATATGTAGTCTGTGTTTTTTTGTAGTGACCAACAGCCGTCAAAGGTAGAACGATGTTCAAAATCGTCTTCGCTGGAAACTTTCACCGTTTCGATCGGTTCTATCGGGGGGTCTAGGGCGAATGCTCCAAGGGGTAAAAACAGTAATGTCAGGATTAACTTTGTGATTTTCATATTTCCTCCTTAAAATAATGAAATACGGGTGAAAGTTACAAAAAACTTACCGTTTTGGCTTTGGATAAAGTACTTTTTTTGATTTTTTTAGAGTAAGGAGGCTTTTAACAGCTCACGACGAGGGCGATAAGGCCTGCGAACATGGCGATTTTCACCAGTTTTTGAGCGTTTCGGTAGTTACGCTTGTTTGCAAAAACGAGAATCGCGATGACGGCGGGGGTAAAGGCGATTCCGGTGATAATCAAGAAGAGCATGGGGTAGTAACCCTGCGCGACAGGCAGCGGTAAAATGGCCCAGGTGAAAAGGCAAATGAGGCCGGCGAGGCGCCTAGCGGTGGGGGCGCCTGCAATCAGTGGGAACGTCATGATGCCAGCCTTGAGGTCGCCAGTTTCGTCTTCCAGGTCCTTGTAGATTTCGCGGGCGGTCGTGAGGAGTATTGCGAACAGCATCGCGGGGTAGAGAAGTCCGATTTTGTTCGAAATTCCAAGCGTCGATTCGATGGATTCCTTGAGGCCCGTGGGGTAGAACAGGCAGAGAATCAGGGGTGTTGCGCAAAGGAAGGCAACCGTCATGTTCTTTAAAAGCGGGATGTGCTTGAGCCACTTGTTGTAGGCGACAAGAAGCGCGCTGAGTAGCACAAAGAAAATGCAAGCCGTGAAGTTCGTCTTGGTCATCAGGCTGTCGGCAAGGCCCGCCGCAACTGTGAGCACAAGAAGAATAATCCACGCCCTCCGCGCCGCCGCCACCGAAACCTTTCCGCTCACCAGCGGACGCTCCGGGCGATTCAGACGGTCGCTATCCAAGTCCCAAATATCGTTCTGGATGTTTGCAAAGGCAATTGCAAATGCAAAACCGAGCGCCTGCAAAACAAGCGGAAACCATTCGATACCGCCCGTCGTTGTAGGCAACGCCGAAAGCAGGTAGTAGCCGATTACAAGCGTGACCATCGCAATCACGATATTCACCGGCCGGGACATTTTAACGAGGGCTAGGAGCATGGGTAAAATATAGCTTTCTTTTTGATTTTCTATATTTGCGGTATGCCGTTTTTTACCAAAAGCAATCTTGTGGACTTGCGGGCGGAAGCCGAGCAACTTTCGATATGCGTGGAGCATTTTCTGTATGCGTCCGAGCGCGTAGTCGAGGGCGACTACAAAACGAAGGGCTTTTACGACAACTGTATCGAAAAATGTAATGGAAGACTCAAGGCGATTCATTTTTTGATGGAGTCCATTCGTCAGGATAGGCCTGTTTCGGAAGACGAACTCCAGGAATCGCTTCCGGATTTTTTAAATTGCAAGAAAGATGCTAAATAACGAATTCGATGACGAACCGGAACCGCTCCGTCGCGTAAAGCCGACCCGCCGCGATCACCGCAGCAGGCGTATTGACGTGATGCGTGAATTGGAATCGGGCGTGGTAGACGAGCGCCCGGTCAAGGAGCGTTTCAGTCGCGAATTCAAGAATCCCCGCATCAAGAAAATCAAGGACCCGCTCGAAAAGATCGACGAGAAGGATTGCGTTGAGGGCTTGGTGGTCGAAGTACACCGAAGAACATGTGAAGTTCGGTTAGATTCTTCGACTACGCCTAACGGCTTCGCTCAGAATGACTCCCTTCCTACTTCCTACTGCCTACCGTCTACTGTTACTGCCATGTACCGTGCGACGACTTCGAAGGCGCTGGGGGAATTTCCGGCGGTGGGTGACCGCGTGCTTTTGGGTCAGGTGAACGAAGACGAGGACAGCGGCGAAGGTGTCGGTTCGCAGAAGTATTGCGTGGTGCGTGTGCTCCCGCGAAAGAGCGAACTCAAGCGCCCCGGCCCCCGCGATAGCTTTAGGCGTAAGCTCACCCTGGCAGCGAATATTGACCAGGTGGTGATTGTCGCGAGCGTGACTCAGCCGGAATTCAACTACGGATTTATGGACCGCTTCTTGCTGGCGGCTAACCTGAACAACTTGCCGTTTGTGCTGGTGCTGACCAAGATGGACCTGCTGCCGAATGGCGAAGCTGACCTGAACGACGATATCCGCGACTTCATGAGTATCGTGGACAAGGTGATTCCCGTGAGTGTGAAGACGGGGGTGGGCCTGGAACGTCTGCGCGAGGAACTCCTGGGCAAGTCGTCTGTGTTCAGCGGACAGAGTGGCGTGGGCAAGTCGACGCTGGTGAATGCCTTGGTGCCGGGTGCGGAACTTGAAACCGGCGCCGTGCGCGAACGCGACGGCAAGGGAAGGCATACGACGACTTCTTCGAGCCTGTTCGATTTTCCGGGTGGCGGCTACGTAATTGATACGCCGGGGATTAGGAGTATTGGTCTTGCCGACGGTGACGACGATATGGACGGCGAGACCTTGGCGAAGATTTTCCCGGGATTTTTCGAGGGCGACTTGTTTACCTGCAAGTACAGCAACTGCAAGCACCTGAAGGAACCGGGCTGCTCGGTGCGCGAGGCGGTAGAATCGGGTAAGCTTTCGCGGGCCCGCTATGCGAGTTATTTGAGAATTTTGAATTCTAGGAACTAGGTTTGATGGATATTGCGATAAAAATTACCTTGGTGGCGTCGATTGTGCTGGTGGGTTACAACCTGCACCAGTTGGTGACGAGTTATGAGGCAATTTGCGAAAAGGTCAAGGAATTCAAGGCGATGGCGCTGGAGAACGATTCGGACGAAAGTTCGATCCGTCGTTCGAATTTCTTGCTGACCGGAACGCTTTCGGTGCTGTTTATCTTGCTGACTTACCTTTCGGGCTTGGCCTACTGGGTGGTGGGCGTCGTGTTTGTGAAGCTTGCGGTTTCAATGTATTTGTCGCATTTGGAAATTTCGCAGATTTTCAAGGAAAATTCGATTCGCCCGAAGTTCTTCAAGATTACCAAGGTAGATGCCGCGGTGAATGTCTTGATGGGGCTTGGGGTGGCGGTGATTGCCGTATCGTGAGGTGCCTATGAAAAAGATAATCGCCCTGCTCGTGTTTGCGCTGTTCGCCTGCGTTCCGGCCTGGTCGCAGATGGAAGCGGCCATTGACCCGACCACGGGGGCTGCTGCAGGAACTTCTGCCGGACCGTTGCTGAACGGAATCCGTACGCCGCTGATTGTGGGCGGTGCGCTCGGCTTTGGCTCGGGCACGGGCGTGGGTTCTGACCGAGGAATCGGACTCCGCCAGATTGAACCGATGATCGGTATTTGGTACCCAGGAATGGCTTTGCTCCGTGTGGGCTACGGCATGTATGGTTACGAAGAGGATACCGATGATGGCAAGGATTATCAGGTGGACCATTCGGAAATGGATTTCGAATTGGGACTCCACTTGCTGGGCGAAGTCTATTTGCTGGGTTCGTATTCTCGCGTGAAGGAACTGAGCGACTTGGGCGACGTGGCCTGGAACGAATGGGGCGCGGGCTTTGGGTCGCTGTTGTTTATTTTCTCGAAGACGATGCTGTTTGCCGAAGTCGCTTACCGCTGGGTGCTGACGCATTATGACCCGTTCTTGGACAAGAAGGTTCACGGCGGGCGCATCCAGATGAATTTGGGATTCTCGGTGTACGTATTCTAGTGGTTTAATTTTAGGGATTTGTTTTGTCTGATTTTAAGAAGAATGTTGCTGTTTTAGGGGGAGCGTTCGATCCGGTTCATTTGGACCATATTAGGGTAGCAAAGACCTGTCTGCAAAAAGGATTTTGTGACGAGGTGTGGTTTATGCCGAGTCCTGACCGTTGGGACAAGAAGCTGAATGCGAGTCCCGAAGACCGCTTTGCCATGCTGGAACTCGCCATGGAAGGCGACCCGCGGCTGATTCTTTCGGACTTGGAAATTGAACAGGGTGACTTTCGCGGCTCGTACGTGTTCTTATGCGGGCTCAAGGAAAAATTCCCGGACATCAATTTTCGCCTGCTGACCGGTGCCGATACCTACGACGGCATTCCGCATTGGCGCGACCCGATGAACTTTTTCGGCACGAACTACAATGGACACCTGCTGTTGCGCGACATTGAGCTGATTGTATTTGCCCGTAACGGTTACCCGAAGCCGGATATAGTTGAACACAAGGCGAAGGGTTATGCTGACCTTTTGTGGCTTGGGCCGGAGCAAGGGTTTGAAGGCGTGTATTCGAGTACCGCGATCCGCAAGGCTTTGCTGTGTGGCGAAGAACCCAAGGGCTTGCACCCGAAGGTGTACGAGTATATCAAACAGCATAATCTGTATAGGGAATAATGTCGCGCGCGCCTTCTGATATGTATTTCGAGAGCGTGGTGCAGCCGGAGCATGAAGGCTGGCTGTTGCTCGATTCGCTCTGCAAGCGCTTTACTTACCATAGTCGCGAACTGTGGGGCGAAAAGATTGCGAATGGCTTTGTGTCGGTGAACGGCGTGGCCGCGAATCTGGAGACGATTGCGCACCGCGGCGACAAGGTGGTGTACCACGTCACGAACTACACCGAGCCCGAAGTGCCGACGGATTTTAAGGTCGTATTCGAAGACGACGAATTCATGCTGGTGGCAAAGCCTGCGGGCGTGCCGGTGCACCATACGGGCCATATATTCTACAATACTTTTACGTCGATTGTGCGTCGCGGAACGGACTACGAAACCGCGACCCCCATGCATCGCCTGGACCGCGATACGGGCGGACTCATGCTGTTTGCGAAATATGCGGAGTCGGCAGCAAGATTCCAGAAAAATCTGGACCGCATTTTGCTGAAGAAATTTTATATGGCGGTCGTGCGCGGGGACTTCGCGGTCGAAGGAACCCCTGCGGGCGAGCCTGTAGATTGCACGATGCCTTTGCGCGAAGACCCCGCGGACCGCTTGCGGCTCCGCATGCACCACTTTGCCGATGGCAAACCCTGCCACACGCGCTTTAGAAAGGTTGGTGAGGGGCAGCTTTTACAGCCGGTGGCAGGCGAGTCGAAGTACTCGGTGGTGGAGGCGGAACTTTTGACGGGCCGCAAGCACCAGATTCGGGCCCACCTCGCAGAACTCGGGTACCCGATTCTGGGCGACCGCCTGTACAGCTTCGATGGCATTTACTACGAGAAGATGTCTCGCTCCTGGTCTCGCGATCCTTCTGTCGATAATTCCGAAGAAGGCCTTTCCGCCGAAGACCTCACGGCCCTCGGCGGCAAGTCGCAGATGCTTTATGCCTACAAGGTCGAAATCCAGTTGCCTTACTGGAAAGAATCGCGCGTTTTCGACTGCGCAGACTACCCGACAGACATGGCGGTGCTTGTCCAAAACGCCCAAAAGAATGCGTAAGTTGCGAAAAAGCTCTCGAAAATGAATTTTTTCAAAAAAAAAGCAAAAAATTCGCCCTTACCCCTTGACGAAATATTCTGAATATCTATATTTGGTGCCGTCGATGAGAGCAATCTCAAAGGCAAAACCAAATTGCTTCATAGCTCAGTTGGTAGAGCCCGCGACTGTTAATCGCGTTGTCCTTGGTTCGAGTCCAAGTGAAGCAGTGAAAAAGGTTCCGATGCAAGTCGGGACCTTTTTCTTATACTCTCGACTCGGCAAAATGGGGCTGCCTAAGTCCTTATTTTTTATATTTTGAATGTACCATTTTAATGAGGGCTTTTATGCTCAAGAAACTGATTGCCATTCTGTTTGCAGTTGCGGTTTTTGCCGTGGCAGACCCCATTTCTATTGAGGGCCGCTTGACCGAAATTCCGGGCAAGATGCCGAGCAACGACCTTTATAGCTACGTGTACGTGTTCAAGTACAAGGTGCTCAAGGTGGAATCGGGCAAGCTGGATGCCAAGGATGTGCTGGTGGGTGTCTATAACCCGCTCATTGCTCGCGGCAAGGTCAAGGACAAGATGGCTGACAAGTCCAAGGGCAATGTAGGCGAATTCAAGGCGAAGGCCAAGCACAAGCTCAAGCTCGTGCCGCTTGAAGGCAACTGGGATGGCGCCGTTGAAGATGAATACTTTGACGATGAATCGCCGCGTTACCTGGCTATCGAAGTGAACGAGTAGTTCGTGGTTTTCTCTTCTCAGCTTTTTCTGTTCTATTTCTTGCCGACTTTTTTGGTCGGCTACTTCGTGTTGTACAAGTTCCACGCGAAGCATTCCTTGTTGAATTTTTTCATCACGGTTTTCAGCTACGTTTTTTACGGATGGCTTGAACCGTGGCTTGTGTTCTTGATGTTTGGCTGCACCTTGGTGGTGTACGTGGCTGGCCGATTCATTTCGGCGCCGGGTGCTTCCAAGTTGCAACGGAACTTGGCGCTGGGAGCTGCGGTAGCGGTGAACCTGGGCGCTCTAGGTTATTTCAAGTACTACATGTTCGGCATGGGCGTCATCAATGACGTGATTACCAAGTTGGGCTGTGAACCCTTCTCGGTGATGACGGTGCTTTTGCCGGTGGGTATTTCGTTCTATTCGTTCCAGTCCATGAGCTACGCCATTGACGTGTGGCGTGGTACGGCGCCTCCGGTCAAGAACTTTGCGACTTTCGCCTGCTATGTGGCTTTGTTCCCGCAGCTGGTGGCGGGCCCGATTGTGCGCTACAATACGGTGGCCGAAGAACTTGAAACCCGCACCCATACCCTTGAAAACTTTGTGCGCGGCATTGCGTTTTTCTGCTTTGGCTTTGCCGAAAAGATTTTCCTCGCCAACCAGGTGGGGATTATCGCAGACCGCGTGTTTGCGGCGGATGCACCGGGTGTCCTGAATAGCTGGTGGGGCGCACTGGCGTACATGTTCCAGATTTATTTTGACTTCTCGGCGTATTCGAATATGGCGATTGGTCTTGGCCTGATGCTCGGGTTCCATTTCCCGCGCAACTTTAACGGTCCGTACCGTTCCAAGAGTATTACCGAATTCTGGAAGTTCTGGCATATCTCGCTTACGAGTTGGTTCCGCGATTACCTGTATATTCCGCTGGGCGGAAACCGCGTGGGAACGGCGCGTCTATACTTTAATCTGTTCCTGGTGATGTTCGTGAGCGGCGTGTGGCACGGTGCCAACTGGACTTTTGTGTGCTGGGGCTTGTACCATGCCTTCTTTATGATTGTGGAACGCGCGAACAACAAGAACGCTTTCTATTACAAGGCTCCCAAAGTGGTGCAGGTCCTGATTACGCAGGTGATCGTGCTGTTTGGCTGGGTGCTGTTCCGCGCCGATAGCATTGGCGAGGCTTGGCGTATGTGGAAGTGCATGCTCGGCTTGAATGCGATCAGTTCTGCCGACGCGATTCTTTCGACTGAAATCTTTACGCCGACTTGCCTGTTCTTCATGGCGCTTGCGGCTCTGCTTTCGTTCTGGAAGTTCCGTAGTTTCGATTTTTGCAACAAAGTTTCGCCGTTGCGTGTGGCGGTGGCCTTGGTCATTTTTGTGGTGGCGGTTCTTGCTTTGTTTACACAGAGTTACAATCCGTTTTTGTATTTCCAATTCTAGTGAAATGTCCTAGTCTAGTGAATACTTAATTTTCTATTTTTAAGCCCATGAAATATTTAACCCGTTTTTTGAGTGTAGTCAGCCTTGCTTTTCTTTCGGTTATAGCAGGTTGTAACAGTCCGTTTTCCGAAGATGATCCGGTTGTGGTATCGGTAGGGGAATCCAAGCTCCGTCAGTCTGCTGTATACCGTCTTGTTCCCGAATGGGACTATTTGTCGGATCGTGAAAAGTTGACTTTCTTGGAACACTGGATCGACGAAGAAACCATTTACCAGGAAGCTCTCGCCAAGGGCTTCTGGAAAGACCCCGCCTTGCAGGAACAGATCAAGCGTACCGAACGCAAGTTGACGGTCGATTACTACCTGCAGACCTTTGCCGACACCATGATGCTTGGCGATACTGAAAAGCTGGATTACTACCACGCCCATCCGGAATTCTTTGTCCGCGGTCGTAACTTGCTGACCGGCTCTATCCTTTACTTTAAGGATTGGCAGATGGCCGAAATGTATTACAAGGGTCACAGGAAGCTGACCTATGAAACTTATGCCGCAAACAGCTGGATGGTGAAGCGCATCGAAAACTTCGATACCGTTGCCGTAAGCCCCGATAGCTGCATTCTCCCGTCGTTTACCGATGTGGAATTTGGCAAGCTTTCTCAAGTGAAGCTTTGCGGTGGCCAGCTCAAGGCTGTGATTGTTTTGTCTAGACTTGATTCTGCCGATGTGCTGCCCTATGCCGAAGTGGCCGAAGACGTGGCTGCCCGCGCCTGGGTCGAGCACCAGAAGACGGTTCTCTCTCGCCTGAAGAAGGAATGGAAGAAGGCCCGTCCGATTTTCTCGCAGATGAATGTATTTAGTGAAAAGGAAAAGTAATGAAGTTTCCTGGTCGTTTGGTTTTTGCTTTGAGCATTCTCGGCATCTCGTTTGCCGAGGCTGAACCGGCATTGATGGAAGGAATTGCTGCAGTTGTCGACGGAAAGCCGATTATGCGTTCGGAGTACTTGAATGCGTTGTACCGCTATCAGGAAACTCCCGAAGGAAACGCCATGTCTGAAGCGGACCAGCGCAAGTATGTGTTGGACCAGTTGATTGACGAAAAGGTCTTGCTTAGCCGCATTGACCGCGACTCCATCGTGATTACCGATGCCGAAGTAGACCAGCGCGTGAACGCCCACTTGTCTCAGCTTGCCGCAAGCCAGAATACGGACTTGGCGACTCTTGAAAAGGCCATTCGTGCTCAGCTCGGTATTAGCATGGCCCAGTACCGCGACCAGCTGTCGAAGCAAATTCGCAGCCACATTGAAATGGCCCGCGTCCGTCAGCGCCATGTCGGTTCTGTTTCGCCGACCAAGAAAGAAGTGGATGCCTTCTTTGCAGATTTCAAGGATTCTATTCCGCAGCAGTTCAACTGCGTGCTGTTGAGCCACATCCAGTTGCCGATTCTGCCGGATTCCATGATTGTGGACTCGGTGAAGCGTATTGCCGATGCCTTGATTGACACTCTTAACTTGGGTATGAGTTTTGAACTTTTGGCCAAGGCTCATTCGCAGGATACTTCTGCTGCCAAGGGTGGCGACCTGGGATACTTCAAGCGCGGCCAGTTGGACCCTGCTTTTGAACGTGCTCTGGATGTCTTGAAGAACGGTCAGTATTCTGCAAACCCGGTGAAGACGAAGCTCGGTTGGCATATTGCCCGCGTGCTTGGCCGTAAAGAGGACGGCGTGCGCTCGGCACAGATTTTGCTCCGTACGATTCCGACAGCAAAGGATACGGCGAAGGTGATTGCCTTGGCGGATTCCTTGCAGAAGAATATTAAGTCTGCCGAAGCTTTTGCCGCAGCAGCCAAGAAGTATAGCGAAGACAAGTCCAGCAACTTTGCCGGTGGTCGCCTCGGTTGGTTCCAGCGTAACGAAATGGAACCGGCTTATGTGGAACCCGTGGCGAATTTGAATGTGGGCGAAATTTCGGAACCGGTGCTGATCGATGGCGCCTATCACTTGTTCCGCCTCGATGATTCCCGTCAGACTCGTGACTTGACTTTGGAAGAAGATTACGGCAAGATTGAACAGATGGCGGCAACGCATCTTGAAAATCAGAAGCTTGAAGCGCTCGTGAAAAAGTGGCGCGACGAAGTGCATATCGAAATCCGCATGACGGAATAATTTATTTTTCGTTAAAACAATAAGTTGCGGGTCTTATGATTCACTTTAACCACGTCACAAAGTCTTACGAAGACAATTGGAAGGCGCTTTCCAACGTGACGTTGCGTATTCATAAAGGTGAATTCGTGTTTTTGACCGGACATTCCGGTGCAGGTAAGTCTACGCTTTTGAAGTTGATTTACATGGACGAACGTCCTGATGAAGAACGCGGCGGCCAGGTGATGGTGAAGTTTACGGGCGACTGCCTGTACGACAGCAAGAATACGCCGGATAGCAAGATCCAGGCGCTCCGCCGCAAGATGGGAATTATCTTCCAGGATTTTAAGCTGCTGCCGGATCGCAATGTTTTTGAAAACGTGGCGCTTGCTCTCCGCATTGTGGGTACGCCGAGTAAGTTGATTAATGCAGCGGTCTTTGACGCTTTAGCGCTCGTGGGTATTAGCCAGAAACGCTTTGCCATGCCGTATACGCTTTCGGGTGGTGAACAGCAGCGTGTGGCCATTGCGCGTGCGATGGTGCATAATCCGTACCTTCTTTTGGCTGACGAACCGACGGGTAACCTTGACCCGAAAAACGCCGAAGAAGTTTTCAAAATCTTCAAGGAAATCAATGCCCGCGGTACAACCGTCGTGATGGCGACGCATAACCCGGACTTTTACTTGAATAGCCCGTTCCGTCGCCTGGTGCTTGACCACGGCGAACTCTTGAACAGAGACCTTATTTAAATTCTTTTATGGTGCAGGATCCCGGTTCGCCTAAGGTGTAGAAGGCGAAATATCCTGTTGTTCCTGCGGCTTCACGGAACACGGTGTTTATGCGGTTTACGGCGCTTGCGTCCGACGGATTAAACGAATCCCATGACAAATTGACGACTGTTGGTTCCAATGATTTGGGAATTGAAACCTTCGGAATGCTTTGGCTGTCGTCTGCGTTGAAGGGGGCCAGTTCTATTTCAAAGTCATGGGTGGATTTATAGACAAAACAGAAGCCGCCCCAAGAGGTAATGTCGAAATTTTCTTGGGTTGCGTAATCCAGTTTGAAACCGATTTTGACGTAAGCGTTTTCGCCGTTGCCAATGGTAAACTTTCCTGTGAGAGCTTGGTAATATTCGATAATACCTAATAGGGAGTTTGGATTGAATTCATTTCCTATTTTTCCTGGCCAAGTTATGGAAGAAGTCGCATCGGTCTGGGCATCCCATGTTCCGAATTGTTCTTTACCGCAACCGCTTATGATTCCATCTTCGCCATATTCGGCGCACCATCTGTAATTGTCGCCACAATTGATTTTGTTGTAAGAATAGTTTTCTTTTAGCAGATATTTTTTTAGACGAATAAGATTGAAATTCGCTGTGGGTTGATTCTGGATTTTGATATGGGCAATCGTTTTAGCTGCTTCTTTACCAGATATGGCAGGACTAGTCCAGCGAGCAGGCTTAAATTCAGACCATGTGTAGCAGATTTCTGAGGGAATTATGGGCCTAGGCCGGAGTGAAATATAGGGTAGGTTGTTGTTGAATTCCTGATTCTTGGTTTCGCCAAGGTCTAGAAGGATATTCACGTTTGTATCGGCTGTATAGGTAATGCAGATGCCATCCCAATCGGACAAATCGTGAGTACCCGGACTGCTGAAATATATGCCTTCGTTTTCTTGATAAGTCATTGAGCCGACGGGTGCCGTTGTACCATCTACGATGGGGTTATGACACCATAAGTCATTGTTGTCGCAGGAGACGAGTGTCGGTTCGGAATATGCGCTCATTACCCCTCCTGCTCTGTTGTTATACTTTTTGTATAGCGTATAGGTGATGCCGTCGCAGGTGACCTCCACGATACTGTCAGCGTCCATGTGGTCGTTTAAGGTGCAAATTTGACCGTCAACGGCGATGGGGTAGATTTCACCATCTTTGCTGTAAAGATTGCCGAAGCGAATGCTGTCGCAAATAACAGGGTAGCCGTAGAGGGAATCCAGTTTGACAATGCAGGCGCCTTCATTGTTGATGAAACTAGAGGAAGATGTTTCGTTGTTACTGAAACTTGAAGATGATGTGTTATTGTTATCCGAACTAGATGAAATTGTGCTGTTGTTGTCGGAACTAGACGAGGATTTGTCTTTGGAAACGGAGGAATCCTTTGCTGCGGTAGAATCTTTTGCTGTTGTGGAGTCATTTGCCACAGTCGAATTGTTGGAGGAACTGTTGTTGGCTGCGTTGCCTGATTCTGTGCCGATGCTGGAGGAGTCGGCAATGTCTATTTCAGAAGAATTGCCGGGTGTGGTAATGGCTGCCGAGCTTGAATTGTTATCGCTGCAGGCAAAGAAGGTGGTTAATGTAGTGGCAATGAATGTGGTGTATACAAGTTTGTTCAGATTCATAGAAATCCTCCTATGAACGAATATAGATAAAAATTTCTTGATAAAGCGCCGCGGTCTAATGTGAGGCTATTTTGGGGACGATTTTGTGAATTTCGCCGGGTTTTAAGTCGTTTAATGAGAAATTGTCGAATTGAATGCGCATCAGGCGCATGACTTCGTAGCCGAGGTGGGCGAGCATGCGGCGGATTTCGCGGTTCTTGCCTTCGGACAAAGTAATTTCAAGCCAGCAGTTCTTTTCTCCTTCGCTGTGGAGAATCGCACGCTCGGCGTGCATGAATTCTTCGCTTTCGCCGAAGACGCGGGGCGGGACGCTGAAGCCGGATTCCATTTGCGAAAGTTCGGCGGCGGTGGGTTTGCCCTTGACTTGTACGCGGTAGATTTTGATGTGGGTGGCGTCGGTGAGGACGCGGTCCGCCCAGGCTGTGTCGTTAGTAAACAGCAGCAAGCCTTCGCTTGCGGCGTCGAGGCGACCTACGGGAGCGATGTGCGGCATGGCTTTGCCGGGGTACATCTTGGCGAACTCTTCGCGGAATAAGTCCATCACGGTCTTGCGGCCTTTTTCGTCGCTTGCGGTGGTGACGATTCCGCGGGGCTTGTTCATGGCGAAGTAGACGAATTCGCTTGCGGTCACGGGGGAGCCGTCTATGAGAATTTCGTCGTTTTCGTAAGCGGGCGATTCAGGGTCGCGTACGGGCTTGCCTCTAAGAATCACGTGACCTTCGCGCACCAGCTTTTCGGCCTGGCTGCGGCTACAATAGCCGCGTTTGGAAATCACGCGGGCAACGCCGTGGGCGCCCTGCTTTTGGGGCTTGCGGTTATTGAATGCCATGGAGCCCCGCAAGAGTGAGGTAAAGTTTCTCGTTTAGCGCGTTGTTGAGAGCGTCTGCTGCGGCGGTGTCTTCGAATCCCATGTCACGGGCGCGTTCGCCGCAAACGTCGATGCCTAAAATTTTTCGGTTCTGTGCGAGCGTTTGGAGCGTGTCGGTGAGCTGTTCAAAAGTGAGTGAGCCTTGCTCCCAGTTGGTGGCTGCCTCGGCTGTAGAGAGGGCGTCTTTGTCGATAGAAATATAGAGGCTTGGGGTATGGGGTCGGCACAGGGTGCCTTTGAGGTGTGAGGTAAGAGCCTCTAATTCACTTTCGCGGATGAAGGTGACGCGGTTCAGAATTTCGGCGGCGTTTGCCTGCGAAAGGTCTTCGCGGATTTCTTCGACGAGATGGTCGGCGACTCCGATAACGATGACGTTCTGCACGAATTTATTGTTGTCAAGAACTTCCTTGATCCAGCCGCCGCAACTGAGGATTCCTTCGAAACGGGGTGGTTGCATGTCGGGATGGTGATCGAATACGATAAGGTCGAACGGTTCTTGAACGCGGTCCGTCCAGAGCTTACTCATGTAATGGTAATTGCCGTTATCGAAGAAGTGAATGCCGACGGTATCGCCGCGAGTGCTTTCGATTTGCTGGCGGAGAATCGCTTGCGCCTCGTCGTCGCAGTAGCAGTCTGTGCTGTCAATTTGAGTGCAGTCAAACCAATGAATATTCTTGTCGGTAGCCGCAGATTCCCGCAACCCTTGCATAAAAGGCTGTTCGGCGTAAACGCCTGTGAAATCTTGAACGGTAACGATTGGCATATTGACTCAAATATAAACTTATTTGCCGAAGCGCTTGCAGAAGGAGCAACTTTGACAAAGCGGGTGGCGCAATTCGTGCTTCTCGAATCCTTCGCGGAGACTCTTGGCGGCGGGCGATTCGAGAATTTCGGCGAGGTTTTGTTCCTGAATGCGTCCGAGTGTGATTTGCCCGCTATGGTCGAGACAACATGCGACCACGCGCCCGTCGTGCAGAATCGCTACATGGGTGTCGAGGGCGCGGCAAGTCCCTGCTGCAATTCTCTCGTCTCTCGTCTTTCTTCTCTCGTCTAATTCAGGCCATTCAAAGCGGCTGTCTTGATGCAGGTAGATCCTTCCGGTGACATTGAAACTCTTGTGGCGGCTGCAGAAATGTTCCAGCGAAATTTGCGTGCCAGATTCAGTGTTGTCAGAATCGTTGCCGAATGTCTCGTTGACCTTGGCGAGCAAGGTTCGGTTCCAAGCGTCGCTGGCATAATCGCCTACATTCCAGAGCCTTAAATTGATGTAGAGGTCTGGGCGAATGGCATTGGCCATCTTGCAAAAGTCGAGGACGTCTTGGAGGTGGCGGGTCGCATCGTCTTGCGGCAATTCTGCATAGGCGTGCGTTGAAAAATTCACCTGTCGTACCGCAGAGGAGGCTAGAATCAATTTGCCGGTGCGTGCAATCGTGGTGCCGTTCGTTGTCAAGTTCAGTTTGAGCGACGTCGCTTCCAGTTTTTTCAGGAAAAGGCCGAATCCCGGATGCAGCGTAGGTTCGCCGAGAACATGAAAGTAGACGTTCTCGGCAACGGTCGCTGATTCGGTAAGGCAACGCTCAAACAGTTCCGTACTCATGAATTCGCGCGGCTTATTTGTCGAATGGGACGATGCCGATGAATTCGTCTTGCCGCAGGGACAAAAGCTGCAATTCAAATTGCAAACATCCGTGATTTCGATATAAACCGCGTTCATAGATCCTTCGACTTAGCTCAGGATGACACTAGGTGTCATTTTAGTCTCAGTTTTTTCTGGGCGTAAATGCTTTGGCCGCCGTTGCAAGCGAAAGCGAGTACGCAAACGATAAAGAATGCCGGCAATGTGTCGAATCCGAAGATTTCTGCACCGATGAAAATGGGGGCGAACAGGGTGTTGGTGGCTCCGCCAAAGACAGCGGCGTAACCGAGGGCGGCTGCGAGCGGCAGGGGTACGCCCACCATAGCGGCAACCCAAGTGCCAAAGGTTGCCCCAATGGCAAACAACGGGGTGACTTCGCCACCTTTGAATCCGACTGCAATCGTCACGATGGTCAGCGCGAATTTCAGAATCCAGTCGCAGGCGTAAATCGATGTGGCGTCTTGCGCAGAACCGGCGAAGCTCATATCAATCAAGTTGGTACCCAGGCCCGCATAGCGGCCCTGCCAGAACAGCAGCAAAAGAAGGCTTATGGCAATGCCAACGAAAGCGATTCGCTTGAGTGGGTTCGGCAACTTGTTTGCGAAAAGCTTCTTGGCGAGCGAAAGCAATTTTGCAAAGCCGCCACCGACGATACCGAATAGTATGCCGAGTAGCGCAAGCTTCAGCACAAATTGAATATTCAATCCGTTTTCGTTCCACAGAAGTCCGGCAACGTTCCAATCAGGGAAAAGCGTATTCAAGTCGACGGAGAATTTTTCAAGTCCGAGCATTTCGGAAACTTTGTAGGCCGTAAATGCGGCGACCGTGGCGGGGAGCAATGCCGACAGATTCAAGTATCCCACAAGTAGAACTTCGAGTGCGAGCGCAATGGCGGCAAGCGGCGTCTGGAAAAGTCCGGCAAAACCTGCGGCCATGCCTGCAATCAGCAGAATCTTGCCCGCGTTTTCGACATGAATCTTTTTACTGATGTTGTGCCCGAGAGTGGCGCCAATTTGAATCGCGACACCTTCGCGGCCAGCGCTACCGCCGAACAAATGCGTCAGCCAAGTGCTTACCGCCACCATCGGGATCATGCGCAGCGGAATTTCGCTTTCTTTACCATGGGCAACTCCGAAAACCATATCCATGCCGCGTTCGGAGCCCTTGCCAAATTTCTGGTAACCGAGTACGATTGCGACACCGATCAGGGCTAGTCCCGGAATCCAGTAAAGTGGGTTGGCGTCGCGAAGGGCGCTGACGGCCAGTAAAACTTGCCCGAAAAAGGCGGTGAGGGCTCCAACAATTGCTCCAAGAACCAAGGCTACAGCGATAAGAATTGGTTGTGAAAGCCATTTTTGAATGAAGGCCTGAATTCGCATTTTCATCTGTTCCTTCGCCATGCGCATCATTTGCTCCTTCATTTCGGGAGACATACCGGCGAATTGTTCCTTGAATTGGTTGTATTTGCCAAAATCTCTAAAATTCATGGATAATCCTTGTTTGCGCGGTAAATTTAGAAATTTAGCTTGAAAAGCAGATTTAGTATATTTGAATTATGAAATTTCTTGAATCCCGCTATAAAAAGATTTCAGTAGCTGTCTCTGTTTTAGCTGCTTTGACCTGGACCCTTTCTTCTTGCGCTTCTAGCAAGCAGGAACCTGAAACGGCTCAGACCAATGTTGCAGCCGAAAGTCGTCCGCAGGCTCTTCCGCCTCAGCCCTCGACGCCAGTGACGGTGTTCGAAATGAAATTCTTAAGTGCAGACAAGCAGTTGCGCGTGGTCAACAAGCCCACGCTTGCAGCTTTGGATTTTGCAGCCTATTTCAACAATCCCATTCGCTTGGCGGGTAAAGAAGAAAAACCTGAAAACTACACAGGTAAAATGGCTTCGGCGAAGCTGACGGAATATCCGTTCCCGATGTTGGATTCGATTCAGGAATATGAACCGGCTGCGATTGAGGGCCGACAGCCTTTGGCTTGGGAACCGCTTGCGAAGATTCTTTATGCCCAGACGGGTAACGATTCTTTGGGCAGTGTATTGAATGCCGTTGAAGCGGTGAAGTGGGATGAACCCGATGTGTTCCGTGCTTTCCAGACTGTTTCTCGTATGTGGGGCGTACCCCTGAGCGATGGTTCCGTAGAATGGTGGGTCGAGGTGATGCCTGCTCATTGGACGGGACGTTCTGCTTTTTATGGCAAGCTGAAGTTGGCCTCTAGAGGTGAAACTGCTGAAATCTTGAATTACTACTTGACCGGAGAAATGAACATTGACGATGCCATGAACTGGGCTCGTACTTTGTCTTCTTACTGGTATCCGACTTTGAATACGGACTTGGAACCCCATACGGCTGGTGCTCCGTGGGAAGGCGATGCCAATAGGCCTTTTGCCGTGATGCGCGGAAACCCGATGGGTACGCCGATGTGGATTGCTTTTGAAGTGCCTGCTTTCCGCTTGAGTGACGAAGCTTTGCGTGCCAAGCGTACGGCAGATTCCTTGGCCGAAGCGGGCGAAGTGGTGCCGGTCAATCGTACGCTCGATACGAATTCTGCGTTCAGACTCGAAACGCTTGCTTCGCTCGAAGGCTCCTGCCCCGAGAATGCCGCGACAAAAAAATTCCGCGATGTACTTGCGAAAAAACTCAAGAAACTGCCGAAGGAACAGAATGCCTGGGCTGATGGCGATATGCTTTGGTTCAGACGCAACGCTAACTACTTGCTAGCAGATAAAATAACTAAGCAGGATTCCTTGCATAATCCGCTTCCGCGCTTGCTGGAACTCAAGAAGTATCTGGATTCCTTGAATGTGCAGCTCCTGGTGGTGCCGGTTCCGGTGAAAGAAGAAATTTATGGTGAACGCCTAGTTAACGGTACGGCGGCTGACCTTTGCGTGAACCCCGCTGGTCGCGAATTTACCCGCGAAATGCTTGCCGCAGGCCTTGACGTGTTGGATCTTTACCCGGCCCTGATGGCGGCGAAGTCTGGCGATGAACCGCCGCATTACAGCTACCAGCGTTACGATACGCACTGGGCGCTTCCGGGAATGCTTGCTGCCATGGAACTCTTGGCTTCCCGCGTGACGCAGTATTCCTGGTACGCTGAATCGGGCGCTCAGCCGGGTTCGCTGAATATGCAAGAGACACAGACGCTTCGCGAAGGAGACTTGGTGGCTCATCTGCCCGATGCTGAAAAGTCGAAGTATCCGGCCGATACCTTGCCGGTCATGAAGATTTTCAAGGGCACCGAGGCTTACAAGGGCGGCAAGAATTCTCCGATCCTTTTGATGGGTGATTCGTTTACGGGTGTATTTGAATCCGTCGATCAAAAGAGCGGCGGTCCGGGCTCGCTTCTTGCTTACGCGACGGGGCTCGACGTGCAAGTGCTTACTAGCTGGGGCGGCGGCCCGGGCGTGTATCACCGTATGATGAAAATGAAGAAGGATATGCAGAGCAAGCGCCTCGTGATTTACATGATGACGGCTCGTGACTTCTGGCAATCTCCGATGGAGTGGGATGGTTTATAGACGAAAGAACGGCACTACGTGCCTACAGACGAAAGACGAGAGAGGATAAATTATAAAATGAAAAGTCTTTTTTCTCTCTCGTCTCTCATCTCTCGTCTCTCGTCTAAATTTTTCTGGCCGGTGCTGATTGTCGTTTTTGCGGCGTCACTAGCGCTGGTGCTTTGGAGCGGACAAGCCGAGAAAATGAGCTTCAAAGATGCGGCTTGTTCTTTCGAAGACAAGTTGCCGGGCTGCTTGGAGTCGGTGCCGGCGTGGAACGAGGGACTTGCTTTTTATGACAGTGCTTTGAAGGTCTCCGGTGATACCTTGCAGAGCTTGAAGGCTTTGCTTTGGGAACACTGGAGTCTGGAATTTGCCGGAGCGGGGAAGCCTGCGGTGGCGAAGAATTCCATATTGCCCTTACGCGTTCTTGAATCCCGAAAATCCGGTTGCATGGGCCTTTCTTGGCTTGCGATGATGGTGGCTGAATCTAGGCAGATTCCCCTCTCGGTTATCATGCTGCCGGGTCATGTGTTCCTGCGTTATGGGACGGAATCTACAACTGGAGTGAATTTGGAACCCAATCGAGAGGGGTATTCCTACACGGACGAAGAGTACCGCGAAAAGTATAAAAAGGGACCCTGGACTGGTCTTGAATTTAAACCGCTGACCCCCACGCAATTTGTGGGACTTGCCGCTTTTAACATGGGAAATTCCTATTTGGATAGCGATTTGCGTCGCGCCTTGACATGGTACCGTATGGCCGAAGAATTCTTTTCGGAATATCCGGGGATAAAAGCCAATCAGGAAATCGCTAAAAGCCGCTTGCCAGACCACCTGTAGGCGAGAATTTTTCTTAAAAATACTATTTTTAGAAAATGCGGATACTTGCATTTTTCTTTGTATCTTTAGTTCTTTTAGCGTGTTCGCAAGAGAGTGGATCTTCGAGCGCCATTGTCGTTGATTTTTCAGATGACGAATTAGAAGGCATGGTGCGTGTGACTGCACGAAATGCAAATGCCTTGCTAGGAACAAACGACCCTCTGGCCAAAACCGAAGAAACTCCTCAGATGAGGGTCAAAATCGACTATTCCTTTTCGATGGGAAAACACGAGGTCACCTGCGGCGAATTCAATAAGCTGATGAAACCTCAGGGACTTGAGCTCCCGTGCGAAAACAAGAATATTCCGGCTACGGACTTGACTTATTATGATGCCGTTTTGTTTGCTAACGAAAAGAGTAAAGACGGTGATTTCGATACGGTGTACACTTATACAAGCAAGCAGATGGACACTGATGGCCATTGTACGTTCTTGGAAGGTTTTAATTTTCATCCGGATGTCAATGGCTACCGTTTGCCTACGGAAGCGGAATGGGTCTTGGTGGCGGGCCGCTACTGGAATCCTAAATCGGGGTGGCATTCCGAAAATTCGGGTATGAAACTACATGAAGTCTGTACCCGCACAGAAAATAGCGAATTTTGCGACTTGGCGGGCAACGCCATGGAATGGGTGAATGACTGGCTTGGATTCTTTAGGGATACGACGGTTTACAATTATGCAGGTTCTCCAGACGGCGGAAACTTGGGCAAAAGAATCGTGAAAGGGGGAAGCTATCGCCAGCAGCCTTCTGCCATGCATCTCTATGGCCGTACTGACGTCTATACTATTACCTCTGCTAGCCGTGCCGATTATGTCGGCTTCCGTTTGGGCTTTGGAGCCATTCCTGATGCTGTATGGATGGACTACAACGGCTTGGTGAATACGACGCGCGTGATTTCGTTGGTGAACCAACGTACGTTGAAATCTAAACTGGGTACCTACAAGGTTTTACTTGCGTTCAGAAACAACGTCAGCGAAACTATGGCCTATCAGAACTATTCTGATGGTTCCATTTATACGGCAGAATTTCCGGATATCTATGAATCTTACCACCCTGAAATTTCTCCTAATGGCCGCTACATTGCCTATTGTTCGGGGCTTGAAGGTGTGTCGGGCAGTTCAAAGCTGTACGTAAGAGTGCTGACCTTGAATGAACACAATATCGTTGAATTGAATGTCAAGAGTGCGGCGATTCCCCGTTGGCGAGTCCTCGATAATGGGGATACGGTCATTGTTTATGTGACCGATGCCGGCAGTAACAAGAATACTGAAACGTTCAAGTCTGCTTCGACTTGGCAGGTGAAGTTTGAAAAAGGCCGCTTTGGAGAGCCGAAAAAATTATTTGACGGTGCTTACCATGATGGTATTAGCAGCGACAATAAATTGGCGGTTAGTGGTGCTCGCTTACTCCGTGCGAAGATGGCCGATTCCTCAAATACCTTGTCGAGTGGCCGCGATTCCGTATGGTACAACGGGGAACAGGCCTGCAACGCCTCCCTTGCTACGGATGGCTCCAAGAAAACGCTGTTCCTTGATTTTGGTAGCGAAACAGGAAAGAAGTTTGTAGGCGAATCTTATGGTGTTCATGAACGTTTGCTCGTCATGGATAGCACGGGTAAGCTGATCCATTCTGTCAAGGCTCCGGCGGGTTATTCTTTTGACCATAGCGAATGGGTTCGTGGCCGTTCGGATTTTGCCGTTGTGTCGCTCTCTGATGCTAACGGCATGCACAATAAGATTGCCCTTGTGAATGTGCTGGACAGCAGCATTACGGAACTGGTGGAAGGTGAAGACCTGTGGCAACCGACTATGTGGATTCCGGATTCTTTCGACAAGTCTACTTCTGAACTCGATGAAGATAGTGCAGGCGTCTATATGCATATTGGCGATAAGCTGGAGGGCGTTTTGATGCGCTACAAGATGGAACTCCTGTGGCGTTATCGCGATACGGCCAATGTGGTCGTGGTGGGTTCTTCTCGTCCGTTACTTTCGGTATCTCCTAAATATTTTAGCTCCAAATATTTTGTCATCAATCTAGCGCAAACGCCTAATTCCATCTACATGACTAGGGATTACTTGAACAATTACATTTATCCCCATGTCCGTCGAATGAAATACATTATTCTGTCGCTGGATATCGACTTGTGGTACAAGGACAATGGTCCTAACAGTGATAATTTCTTTGTGAAAGGTTATGAACAGTATGCCGGTTTTGTGTACGACAAGAATCACAACTACTGGCAGGATGGTTACCCGACAGGCCTTTTGGAATATACCGAAAACTACATTGGCGTCGAAGGGGAAGCCTATTATTTGGATGATCGTGGACGTTACCTCGCTTCGGATTGTAAGGCTTGGGGTGAACCGGACATTGAAATGGATTCGATGTATTATGACAAGCATCCTGAAGTCCTTGAAAATTCGATCGCCGTTTTGAAGGATATCTTGAAAAAGGCGGAAGAAAATAAGGTCTTTGTGGTCGGTGTGATTTTCCCGCAGAATCCCAAGTACAAAAAGACTGGTGCGTTTGGCCGTTATGGTGTTCGTAGAAGTCACGCAAAAAAGATTATCCAGGATTTGATAGACCTTGAAAAAGATTATCCTCATTTTAAGGTGTTTGACCAGAACAAGATGGGCGACCACGATTACGATGATGACAAGGCGAACGATTCCGACCATCTTTGCATGAAGGGTGCGGCAAAACTTTCGACTCGCGTTTATGAGTTTATTAAGACTTTGAAGGAAAAAGATGAATAGGATCCTTTTATTGCTGCTGGGCGTTTGTCTATTCGCCTGCTCCAATTCCGAAAGCGTGTATTCGCAGCATGATTCGGATCCTGTTCTTGCTGTTGATTCTTTAGACGGAATGCTTTCTGTTCGATTGGAACAGAAGAAGTTGCATCTCGGTACAGACGAAACGGCGGCTAAGGCGAATGAACGCCCGCAAATGAAGGTCTTACTGAATTACGATTTTTCAATTGGCAAGCATGAGGTGACTTGCCGTGAATTTAACGACTTAATGAAGTTGGCGGGCACTTCGCTGGATTGTGAAAGTGGAGATTTGCCGGCCACGAATTTGACTTACTACGATGCAGTCTTGTTTGCCAATGCCCGTAGCAAGGCCGAAGGCTTTGATACGGCTTACTCCTATACGGCTGCAGTTTTCGATGCCGAAAAGCACTGCTCCAATTTGGAGGGCTTTGCATTCCACCCTGAAAAAGAAGGCTACCGTTTGCCGACGGAAGCGGAATGGACTTATGTGGCGAATTTGAATTGGAGACCCGATTCTGCTTGGACTGCGGATAATTCTGGCTTTAAGCTGCATGAAGTTTGTCACTTTGCCTCTGCCGATGTGGATGTTTGCGACATGGCGGGTAACGCCATGGAGTGGGTAAATGACTGGCTTGGAGCATTCCGCGATACGACCGTGTCGAATTACGTGGGCGCTCCTGATGGCGGTTCGCTCGGCCAGCGCGTCGTGAAGGGTGGTAGCTACCGGAACGAGGCGCATTCCATTGCGCTTTATGCACGCGGAGACGTGTACACGGTGACTTCTTCGACGAAGGCCGACTATGTAGGCTTTCGTCTGGCCTTCGGTGCGATTCCCGATGCGACATGGATGAATTCCAATGGCGATGCTATGACAAGTCGAATTGTTCCCTTGGCGAATTCCTCTAGCATTCGCTCTCAAACAGGAACGTTCCGCTCGAAGTTGGTTTTCCGCAACGATTTAACAGGGAATCTGGCTTTTATCGATTATTCCAATAGCATTCTGTCGGTTGTTGAAATCGCCGATACGATTGATGCCTACCATCCTGAAATTTCTCCCGATGGCAAGAAAGTCGCTTTTTGCACCGGCCTCGAAGGTGTTTCTGGCAAGTCGTCGCTTTATGTCCGCGACTTGAATGGGGAAGGTTCGAATCTCGTCAAACTAGAGGTAGAATCTGCTGCGATTCCTCGTTGGCGCGTTCTTGAAAACGGCGACACGGTGATTGTTTATGTGACGAATGCCGGCAATAACAAGAACGAATCTTCTTTTAAGGAAACTTCGACTTGGCAGGTGAAATTTGCTAAAGGCAAGTTCGGTAAGCCTGAAAAATTATTTGATGGCGCGTATCATGGCGGCATCAGTGAAGACGGCTCCTTGGCGGTGACCGGGGCAAGGCTACTGCGTGCTCGAGTTTCAAGTCATGATACGGTGTGGTATAACGAAGAGCAGGCTTGCAATGCGTCCTTGGCGAAGGATAGTAGCAAGCGCACCTTGTTCCTTGATTTTGGCGGTAAGACCGGTCGTGACTACGTGGGTGAAGATTATAGTACCCATCAGAGGCTTTTAATTGCCGATAGCACAGGAAAGTTGATTGGCTCGGTAGAGGCTCCGGCGGGCTATACTTTTGACCATAGCGAATGGACTCTTGGTGGAAATGATCTTGCGGTAGCCACGTTGACCAATAGTGCTGGCGCTCATACTAAAATCGTGCTGGTGAATTTGGCTAATGGGGAAGTGATGGATTTGGCCGAGGGTGACGAACTTTGGCATCCGAACTTTTGGTCTTTGCAAAATAGCGTGCTGAAAAACGTAACGCTGGATGTGGATAGCGCCGGCGTATACCTGGACGAAGACTTTGATGTGGGTGCCACCATATTGCGCTACAAGATTGAATTGGTGTGGACCTACCGAGATTGGGCGAATGTGGTGGTGCTTGGTTCTTCGCGCCCCCAGTCAGGAATTATTCCTGCAAAGATGCGTGATGAGTTCAAGACTATAAATGTGACGAATGTGCCGAATATGGTCGCTTCTACGGAATTCATTGCGAAGAATTATGTATTCCCGCATGTGAAAAATTTGAAGTACCTTATTGTCTCCTTGGATATTGATTTGTGGCACAAGGATGAACATAGTGAATACAATTTCTTCTACCAGGATTACAAGAAGTATCCGGGATATGTCTACGACGAAAATCATGATTTCTGGAAGAACGGTTACCCCGAAGGTTTGGCGGAACTGACCCAGAATACGTTAGGGCAGGAATACAACGAAAACTTGTTGCGCTCGACGTTGGGTTATGTGCCCGGTGCCCCGGCCAATTGGGAAGAAAAACCTGCAGTGGAATTTGATAGCACCTGGATGGATTATTGGCCCGATCATTTCGAAGCGTCTCTTGAACATTTGCAGAATGTTTTGAAAATGGCCGAGAATTACAATGTGAAGGTGATCGGCATTGTTTTCCCCCAGAGTCCGAATTTCAAGAAAACGGGCGCTTTTGGCCGTTATGGCGTTCGCAGAAGCGAGGCTCCGGCCTTGCTGAAACGAATCCAGAATCTAGAATCTGTCTACCCGAACTTTATTTTCTGGGATGAAAATAAAATGGGCGACCACGATTACGATGATTCAATGGCCAATAATAAGGACCATTTGAGCGATTTGGGGGCGCAACAGTTGACGGAACGGTTAAATTTATTGTTGGAAGGCTTGGAGTAAGTCATGAAACAAATTCTTTTTTGCATCACACTTTTGATGACGGCGTTCTTCGGAACGTCTTGCTCTAATTCGGAAAGTGTATCGTCATCTGGAGCTCCGGCGGAATTTAGCCAGGACACGCTTTCGGGCATGATTCGCGTTAAGGCGACAGACAAGAAAGTTTCCCTGGGCACGAACGAAGCTTCTGCGAAGGCGAATGAACGCCCGGTTATGCAGGTGAGCTTTGATTACGATTTTTCGATTGGTAAGCATGAAGTGACTTGCAGCGAGTTCAATGAACTGATGCCGTCTTCTACGGGGCTGACGCTTGCTTGCGAAAACGGTGATTTGCCGGCGGCCGATTTGACTTATTACGATGCGGTTCTATTTGCCAACGCTCGCAGCAAGGCCGAAAATCTCGATACGGCTTATACTTATGTCAACGCCTCTTTTGATGCTGAAAAGCATTGCACGAACTTGGAAGGTTTTGCCTATCATCCCGAGGTTGCAGGCTATCGCTTGCCGACAGAAGCTGAATGGATTTATGTGGCTTCGCTTGATTGGAATGTTAAAAAAGCGTGGCTCGCAGAAAATTCGGATTACCAGTCCCATGAAGTATGCTCCATCAAGGCGTCCGAAAATAGCCCCTGCGACATGATCGGTAACGTGATGGAATGGGTGAATGACTGGTTGGGCTATTTCCGCGATACGACGGTGCAGAATTATGTGGGTGCCCCTGATGCCAATGCCGTTGGGCAACGTGTGGTGAAGGGCGGAAGCTTCCGCAATGCCGAAAAATCCGTTACGCCGTATTCTCGCGGCGATGTGTATACGGTGACATCAGCCACTAGGGCCAACTATGTGGGCTTCCGTTTGGCTTATGGTGTTATTCCGAATGCGGTTTGGCTGAATTCTAGCGGAAACGCTGTTGTAAGCCGAATTGTGTCTTTGGTGAATTCTTCGACGATTCGTTCGCTGACGGGAACTTACCGCACAAAACTCGCTTTCCGTAACGATGTTTCTGGAAATCTTGCTTTTGTTGATTTTTCGGGCGGAACGAATTCGGTCGTTGAAATTAACGATACGCTCGAAGTATATCATCCCGAGATTTCTCCTAATGGCAAAAAGGTCGCCTTCTCTACGGGCTTTGAAGGTGTTGCTGGCAAGTCGGCGCTTTATGTTCGCGACTTGAATGCGAAGGGCTCGAACCTTGTCAAGCTTGAGGTAGAATCTGCCGCGATTCCCCGCTGGAGAATCCTTGAAAATGGCGATACGGTGATTGTCTATGTGACGGATGCCGGAAACAACAAAGATGAAGCTTCCTTTAAATCGGCTTCGACGTGGCAGGTCAAATTTGCGGACAACAAGTTCGGAACTCCGGAAAAACTCTTTGACGGAGCGTTCCATGGCGGCATTAGCGAAGACAATACGCTTGCTGTTACGGGTGCTAGACTTTTGCGGGCTCGCGTGGATGGCGAAAATGAAGTTTGGTACAATGGAGAACAGGCTTGCAACGCTTCTTTGTCTAAAGATAGCAGCAAGCGGACTTTGTTCCTCGATTTCGGCAGCAAGACCGGTCGCGCTTTTGTGGGTGCCAATTATGGAACTCATGAACGCCTTTTGGTCGCCGATGCCCAAGGAAACTTGATCCAGTCGGTGGCGGCACCGGCGGGATATTCCTTTGATCATAGCGAATGGGTTAGCGGCGGTAACGACTTGGTGGTTGCGACGCTTACAAACGCCGATGGCGCTCACAAGAAGATTGTCGCCGTGAACTTGGCAGATAGCTCTGTTATGGAACTGACGGAAGGTGATGAACTTTGGCACCCCTGTTTGTGGCAACAGAAGAACGCTTCGTCCGGCGAAGACGATTTCTTGAATTTGGATAGCGCCGGTGTTTACCTGTCTGAAAATCATGAAATCGAACAAGCCCGTTTCCGTATCAAGTTGGAACTTTTCTGGAAGAACCTTGATTCCATAAAGGTGTTCTTTGCGGGAAGTTCCCGAATGGAAATGGGGGTGTATCCTGACATTTATCCTGAATGGGGAATGTTCAATTTTGGCGTTACCGGCATTGACCCGAAGCGAGACTTCTACTTCGTGAAAAACTACGCCTTGAATCATTTGAAGAATTTGAAGGCGATTGCAGTTTCTATTGATTTGGACGGCTGGCGTGGCAATGAAAACCATCTGGGCTTGGTCTTGAGTTCGGGAGTGGGGTATGCTTACGACGCCAATCATGATTTCTGGAAGGATGGTCTGCCTGCCGGCTTTATCGAGGCGGTAGAAAATGGATTCCCCGCCGAAGAAGAGGAAGTCGTCAACTTCTCGCCGCGTGGAGGATTGCAGCCGCTTTCCAATGGCTGGACATTTAATGGAATTGAAATCCTTGCGGATTCCGTTTTTAAAGAAACAGAAATGTCCTATTTGAATGAGCGCATTGATGAATTGAAAGAAATTGTCAAGATTGCTTCGGAAAGAAATATTTATGTCATCGGAATTATGTTCCCGCAGGCTCCGCAGTACAAGAATACGGGAGCTTATGGCCTGTATGGCATGCAGAGAAGTGTGGTGAAAAAAATTATTGCCCAGTTGAATACCTATGCCGATGAAGAACCCTACTTTATTTTGATGGACGAAAATAAAATGGGGGATCATGATTATACGGACGATATGGCGCAAAACCGCGATCACTTGAGTTATGCGGGGGCGCAACAGATGACGGCTCGTGTTGAATCTCTATTGAGATCACTTAAATGGTGATAGCTCTCCTCATATTGCTTCCTTTTCTGATTTGCTCTTGCTCCAATTCAGAGCAGGAAGCCGATATGGTTGAGCCCCTTCCGATTGCAGAAGAAATTACTCCCGATACATTGTCCGTTGATTCCTTGAAAACGGATTCTCTTCCGAAAGACACCCTTCTAAAAGACACCCTTCCAGAGGATTCTATTCCCGAAGAAACTGTTCTTGCAGATTCGCTTCAAGAGGAAGTTGAAAAAGTCGATACTCTTGAAGGAATGTGGAGCGCCAAGGCGACTGGGGCTGTCGTTTCGCTGGGTACCGATGAAAATGTCCGCGCGATTGATCGCCCCCTGATGCAAGTGAAGTTGAATTATGACTTCTTTATTGGCCGTCACGAAGTTACCTGCGCTGAATTCAATGCCCTGATGAAATCGGCGACGGGTCTTTCGCTGGAATGCGAAGACGCAAATTTACCGGTGACGAACTTGACTTATTACGATGCGGTGCTTTTCGCCAATGCCCGCAGCAAGGCGGATAGCCTAGATACCGTCTATACTTATTCGTCTGCAAAATTTGACGATGAAAAACATTGTATAAGCCTCGAAGGCTTTGCGTTTCGCCCAGAGGTAAAGTCTTATCGCCTGCCCACCGAAGTGGAATGGGTATATGCGGCCCGCCAGAACTGGAACTTGCGAGAGGCTTGGACGGCCGAAAATTCAGGGTACAAATTGCACAATGTCTGTAGCAAGGCTGTTCCCAGTACGGCTGTTTGCGATATGGCCGGCAATGCCATGGAATGGGTGAATGATTGGTTGGGCTCATTCCAGAAAACGACGGTCAGTAATTATGTGGGCGCTCCCGATGGCGGTTTTCTGGGGCAACGCGTTGTAAAGGGAGGTTGCTATCGGAATGCGGCTTCGTCGATAACGCTGTACGGCCGCGGCGATGTCTATACGGTAACTTCTTCTACTCGGGCTGACTATGTTGGCTTTCGCTTGGCCTACGGGGCAATACCTGATGCCGTATGGATGGGCGACAATGGTAAGGCTGCATCTAGCAGAATCATTCTCCTTGCGAATTCTTCGACGCTGGAAAGCTTGACAGGTACCTTCAAGGCGAAGCTTGCTTTCCGCAACGACATTTCGGGGAACTTGGCTTATGTGGATTATTCTAGCGGCGTACAGTCGGTGGTTGAAATCGAAGACAGTATCGAAGTGTTTCATCCGGAGATTTCTCCTGACGGCAACCATGTCGCGTTCTGCACCGGTTTAGAGGGCCTTTCTGGAAAGTCTTCTCTCTATGTTCGCGATTTAGATGCGACGGGTTCTCATCTAGTAAAGCTTGATGTCGAAAGTGCGGCTATTCCGCGCTGGCGGATTCTTGAAAGCGGCGATACTGCCATTGTGTATGTGACGGACGCTGGTAACAATAAAGATGAATCTGCATTTCACACGGCGTCTACCTGGCAGGTGGTTTTTGCAAACGGCCAGTTCGGAGTTCCGCAGAAACTTTTCGATGGCGCTTATCATGGGGGCGTTAGCAAGGACGGTAATCTTGCTGTAACGGGTGCTCGACTTCTTCGGGCGAATGTCTCTGGCCAAGAGTCGGTGTGGTACAATGGGGAACAGGCCTGCAATGTTTCCTTGGCGAAAGATGGTAGCAAACGTACCTTGTTCCTGGATTTTGCAAGTAAGTCTGGCCGCGACTTTGTCGGCAAACGATACGGCACTCACGAACGATTGCTTGTGGCCGATAGTACGGGAAAGCTGGTGCAGTCTGTAGGAGCTCCGAACGGGTTTACCTTTGACCATAGCGAATGGGCTGGAGACCTCAATTTGGCCGTAGCAACTCTTGCCGATGCCAACGGGGCTCATCGCATGATTACTCTGATGAACCTGTCCGACAGCAGCTTTGTGGAACTTGCCGAGGGTGATGAACCCTGGCATCCGAGTCTGTGGGTGAAACCCAAAGAATCACCTGTGAATTCGGGTTTGGACTTGGATAGTGCTGGTGTTTATATGTATCCCGATGATGATATGGGTTCCATTTTGATGCGCTATAATATGGAACTTTTGTGGCGCTATCGTGATACGGCGAATGTTGCCATTTTAGGTTCTTCTCGTCCGTTAAATTCGTTGTCGCCGAGTCATTTGTCTCCGGAATTTTTTGCCATTAATCTTGCGCATATCCCAAATTCCATTTACTCATCTCGCGATTATCTAAAAAAATATCTCTTGGCTCATCTGAAAAAATTGAAGTATCTCGTTGTGTCGTTGGATATTGATTTTTGGTGGAAGATTGCTGGCGAATATAGCGATAATTTCTTTGAGGTGACTTATAAAAAATACCCAGGATATGTATATGACGAAAATCATGGATATTGGAGTGACGGTTACCCTGAAGGCTTGCTGCAATGCACGCATAATTCCATTTCTGTAGCGGATAGCAAGCCGTTCTTGCAAGATCGTGGACGCTATACGAATTCTTATTGCGTCGCGTGGGGGGATCCTCCTGAATTTTCAGTAGATTCAACTTATTTCGATGACAAGATTTATTTGATCAAAGATTGTCTTTCTGCATTAAAAGAAATAATAGAATTGGCTCAAGAACGAGGCATTTACGTTGTGGGGATGATTTTCCCTCAAAATCCGAGGTATAAGGAATCTGGAGCCTTTGGCCGTTACGGAATGCGTCGAAGTATGGCGATGTCCTTGATTGAACAGTTCCAAAAGTACGAGACAGAGTATTCCAACTTTAGATTTTTTGATGAAAATAAAATGGGCGATCACGATTATTCGGATGATGAAGCTTTAGATACCGATCATTTGTGTTACAAAGCTGCCCCTAAAATTACCTCACGACTGGATTCGTTGCTGAAAACCTTGGAATGATAATAGCTGTTTTTGTCATACTGCTTGCGATTTTCCCGCTGACCGATACCGACATCTGGTGGCATTTGGCTTGTGCACGCGAGTGGGTGACAACATGGACTCCCGTCCGCACGCCTGTTGTGAATGTGCATGAATACTTTCAGCTGGTGGTAGGCTTTATCTATGGCTTAGGTGGTGCTCCGCTCTTGGTGGCCTTCAAGGCCTTTTTATGGGGCGTAGTTTTCGCCCTGTTCCTCCGCCCCCGTCATGCCGCACGTCATGCTGAACGTCACCCTGAACTTGTTTCAGGGTCAGCATCAGCTTTTCCTGCCCTAACCATTATTCTTCTTTTCATTTTCCGCTACCAGTTTGAGATGCGCCCGGTGCTTTTTTCTCTGTTGTTCCTCGGCGTTTATTGGAATGTGCTTCCGTGGCTAGCTAAAGAATGGCGCGAATCTCGGTTCAGCGTAAAGCTGATGGCTTGCACTGTGTTAATTCTTGCGATTCAGTGGCTTTGGTGCAAGTGCCAGGGACTTTATATCTTGGGCCCGATTTTTGCAACATTAGTATTATGCGCCAATTTACTTGAATCTAAAAAGCATCGTGCGCTCCGTGTGAAATTTGCCTGGCCACAAGTGGCTTTTATTTTGCTTCTTTGGTTGATGCCGTTTTTGCATCGAGAAGGTTTGGCCTTGTTCCTGTATCCGTTTGGCCTGCTGGATCGTTTGCTTGGCCTTACGCCTTCTGCTGCAGTATTTGCAAGTCAAATCGCCGAGAACCGTTCTCCCATAACGCTTTTGGTGGCGGGGGAGAACAGGATCGTTTCGGCGGCAATGATTGTGCTGAGCTTTGCAGGAATGGGACTTGCTGCTTGGCGATTGTATAAGGCTCGCAGGCCCGATGTCTTGAATGTGACATTATTGGTAATGGCGAGTCTCGCCCTTATTGCCGAACGAAACTTTGTGCTGTTCTTGCCGGTGTTTTTGGCAATGTTGCCTACATTCTCAAAGCAACCGAAGGTTGCGACCTCATCCCTCATTCCTCGCGTCCATCTTCCTACTGTCTACTGCCTACTTCCTACCTTTTTCATTCTCGGTCTCTGGGCTCGTTCCCTTTCGGCTTACGATTATTCTATGGTCGCCTACCAGCGTGTACCTGTGCAAGCCGCAGAATGGATGGCGAAACACCCCCATTCGGGCAAGCTGTTTAACGACGACCGTGCCGGCGGTTACTTGGCGCTAATGAACCCGGCCGATTCCATTTACATTGATGGCCGATTCATCCTTAAAACGGCTGATTTCTTTGAGCGGTATCTAGATTACGCCAAAGATCCTGCCTTGTTTATGCGTGACGCTGATTCCTTAAGCATTGACCGCGCCTTATTCCCGCTGCAGTACTACGCTCGTTGGGATGAACTGATGCTCGCCCTTAATCAAGATTCCCGCTGGCATCTGGTTTACCGCGACGAATACTTCGTTGTGTTTGATAGATAAAAAAAGGTCCGACCCGAAGGTCGGACCTCTCATCTCTCTCTCGTTTGATTGGATTTACTTAATCTGGAAGGCGCGAACCATATTGGTTGTCTTGTCGTGGATTCGTGCGAAGTACTTGCCGGCAGGGAACTTGGCGAGCGAAAGCGAACCACTCACGTTGTCGATTGCCATAATCTTATTGCCCATCATGCTGTAAACTTCAACAGTCATGGGGGCTCCTGCGATATGCAATGCGTTGTCCGAGAAGCTCACGTTGAAGTTCACGCTAGCCTTTGCGAAAATCGGGACTTCGTTGCCACCTTGGTTGTTGTTTCCGTTGTTGTTACCTTGATTGTTGTTCCCGTTCTGATTATTGTTGCCGCCGTTTTGGTTGTTATTTTCGCCGTTATTATTGTTTTCGTTTTGATTCTGATTATTGTTGCCGTCGCCCTGGCTTTGATTGTTGTTGTTGACAGCGCACTTGGTGTAGCTGGCGGGGTTGGTAGAAAGGTAGCCCTTCACCAGGTTGCCAGAGGTCGTGTACTGGAGCGAAGTCTTGGTAGAGGAACCTTCAAATGCGGCGGTACCTTCGCTGATCTTGGATGCAGACCAGTTTGCCCAAGAAAGCTGATACTTGTTCACGTATTCCTGCCAGCTCTGGTTGCGGCCCTGGTCCGGATTTCCGGCACCGCTTGCATCAGCCGTGCCCCATTCCGAAATGAACACGGAGAGCCCTGCTTTGATCGCCTTTTCACCCTTGACGCCTTCGCTTTCGCCGCCCCAACTGTAATTGCCTGCCCAGTTGTGGCTGTTGGCGTAGTAGTGCAAGGTGTAAGCGGTATTTTTCTTGGGATCGTTCACTTCGTTGCCGATAGCGTCAGACGGGTTCTGGTCCCAAGAGGGGTTGCCCACGAGTACCAGGTTGTCGGAATACTGGCGAATGACTTCGATCACTTGGTTTGCGTAGTTCTTGACATCGCTCCAAGGAATCTGCTGTGGTTCGTTATAGACTTCGAAAATCACGTTGTCGTACTTACCGTATGTCTCGGCCATTTCTTTAAAGAAATTCTTGGCCGCATCGGTCTGCTTGTGGGCTTCGTGGGAATGCCAGTCAATAATCACGTAAATGTCGTTCTTGATAGCGGCTTCGACGACGGTCTTGACAAATTGCTTCTGGTGTTCGGAGTCAATGGCGTAACCCTTGAGCTGGATTCCGTTCCATTCTCCCTTCCAGTCTTCGTTGCCGGTAGCCATGGCGGCGCGCACGATCTGGATTTTCATGTCGTTCACCATGGTGGAGATGCCTTCTTCGCTCCAGAATTCCAGTGCCTGGGGCATCAAGCTCCAGTAAAGGCTCATACCGCGCACCTGAACTTCGGCACCATCTTTAACACCTTCGCAGCTGCCGTAAATGCGGCCTTGTCCCTGCGAGTTCTTGCCGGTCATCAGCTGGCCATATTGGCTAACGGGGCCAACGCGGGTGGGGGTGATATCTTGGGCGGTGGCAAGCGTTGCGCACAGTGCCAAAGATGCCAATAGTGCGGATATGGATAAAGTTTTCATAGAACATCCCTCTTTTTTACCGAAAATAGGTTTTAAAGGGCTAAAACGGGAAAAATCGGAACCTATTTCTGTTTACAGCTGTGTAACAGGCGAAAACGGGCTTTTTTGCGGCTTTAAAGCGTGATTTTAAGCACTTGGTATAAAAATAAAAGTTGTTTTTTTGCAAAAATCCATTATCTTTGAGGTTAGAGTAAAAAGGAGTATATATATGGGATGTAAAGTTTGGACCGCGTCCTTGGCTTTGGCGTTTGGTCTTTCGCAGGCGACGGTGAATTTCCCGTTCCCCCAGATGTCCAATTACGGTGGAAATGCCACTTTGTTGAGTGACAAGGTTGCCGCTTCGGAACAGTTGAAAAAGCAGTTCCTGTACTGGAAACAGGCCATGTACAACGAATCGGGCGATATTGCGGGCATTCGTTCGGACCCCGGTTCCGATGCGTATTTTTCGGAAGGTGTCGGTTACGGCATGCTTCTGATGGTGTATTTTAGTGACAACACGACCAGTTACCAGGCTGAATTCGACAAGATTTGGAATTTCTACAAGAAGTTCCAGAACGAAAACGGACTCATGATCTGGAAAATCGGTAACCTTTCGGAATCTTGGGATGCGGGTAACGGTGCTGCTCTCGATGGCGATATCGATGCCGCTGCCGCCCTTGTGATGGCTTACTACCAGTTTGGCGACGAAAAGTACAAGGAAGACGCCAAAAAACTCATTCAGGCCATGAAGAAGTCCGAGTTCGAAAGCAACGGCTTGCACATGCCGGGCGACAAGTGGGGCGATGCCGCATTCAACCGCAAGAATCCTGGCTACTTCGACCCGGCTTACATGCCCTTGTTTGCCGCAATCGATGAAGAAAATGCCGAATTCTGGAGTAAGACGGCCTACGATGCGAACATGAAGTTGTATGAATCGAGCTCTGACGAAGTCAAGACGGGCTTGGTGGACGACTGGACCGACAAGAACGGCAAGAGCGAAGACGACTATTACAGCTACGATGCCTCGCGCGCCCCGTGGCGTAATGCGAAGGCTGTTTGCTGGCATGGCGACCAGCGTGCACTCGCTATCGACAAGAAGATGGCTGAGTTCGTGTCAACGGTGAACGCTTCTAGCATGAGTGGCCCCGTGCTTCGTTCTTCGGGTAGCCTCGGCAATGACCACAACAGTACGTTCGTGACATCTTTGATGACCGCACTCATTTCGGATTCCAAGTACCAAGCCAAGCTTGATGAATACTGGAAAGAAGCGGTGGCACTCGGCGACGAGAACTACTTTAACCAGTCTCTCAAGCTCTTGAACGGCCTCTTGGTTTCGGGTAACATGCCGAACCTCATGAACGCAAGTTCTAATCCGAATCCGGAGAGCTCCAGTTCCGTAAACCCGGAATCGAGTTCCAGTTCGCCGGCAGGCATTGTCGATAACAGAGTGGCTGCTGCTCCTAGAATTTCGCTGCAGGGCCGTACGCTCCAGGTTCACTTTGATGGCTCTGCACGCGTCGATGTGTTCAATGTGACGGGCAATGCCGTTAAGACTCTTTGGAATGACCGTGTGGCCGGAAGCAAGACTTTGGACCTCCAGGGAATCCCCGCGGGAGTCTATGTCATTCGCGCCCAGACGAAAAATGCGACCGTGATGCAAAAAATCAGCTTGCAATAAAGCGGTATTTTGTTGATTCTTGCGAAAAACGCAGGTGCCCGTTGGGTGCTTGCGTTTTTTTTTCGTATCTTTAGGGTATGAATAAGTTTGTGAAGTTTTGTGCCTGTGCCGCTTTTGGCGTGACCTCCGTTTTTGCCCAGCAGGGCGCTCCGACGGGTGCCGCCGTTGATCCTACTGCCGATGAACAAAAGGCTCTTTCTGCCCTCAAGGGAAAACTTGAAGGTGCAATCGTGTGGGCGACTAGCCGCGCGAATAGCCATCACGACATTTGGATTATGAATGCCGACGGTACGAATGCCCGCGCTCTTACGCAGGGTGACAACGTGGACTGGTTCCCGCGCATTTCGCCGGATGGCTCGACGGTACTGTTTAACCGCAGCAAGGGCGGCTGGGTTCCCGAAAACGACGCGAACTACCCGGAAAAGTGGGACCTTTGGATGGTCGACATCTCGGGCGAGAATGCCCGCAAGGTGGTCGACAACGCTACGTGGGGCACCTGGAGGCCCGACGGCAAGTCTATCGTCTTTAGCCGTGCAGGCAAGGTCTTTACCATGGATCTCGCTTCTAAGACCGAAAAGATGATTCTCGATGGCGACAAGGCTTTCAACAAGTCCGGCGTGATTCTGCAGGAACCGAACATGAGTCCCGATGGCAAGCACTTGGCCATTACGCTCCGCGGCTCTATGCGCGAAACGGGCGTGTGGGATTTGGAAAAATCCGTGTGGACCAAGTCCGGTGACGGTTGCCAGATCGACTGGAACTTTGACGGCTCCAAGCTTTACCGCGTGAATCCGACGGGTAACGGTGGTACCGCTGCTCCGAGCGAAATCCTCTGGTTCAGCGCCAAGGACGGTAAGCAGATTGAAAAGGTGGGCTTCTTCGGCATTCCGAAAAACGTGAAGCTGATGGACTTGCCTGGCCGCCGCAGTCATGAATATTTCCCGCGTCTTTCTCCGGATGGCAAGTGGCTCGTTTGGGGTGCAACTGACAAGGGCCACGACCACGACTTGTTCGACTACGAATTGTACATCTGGAAGATTGGCGAACCGGTGGAATCGGCAACGCGTATTACCTACCACAGCGGCAATGACCGCTGGCCGGACATTTGGCTTGGCAAGGTTCCTGTAAAGGAAACGGTGGCTGACAAGGTCGCTTCTCAGGTGAAGGACGCTGTTAACGGTGCTGCAAATGCAATTCAGTCCGGCATTAGCGAAGCCAAGATGGACGAACTCATCAAGGCCATTGATCGCTTGACCGACGCTGTAAAGTCTCTGGCAAAATAGTAGGCAGTAGACGGTAGACAGTAGGAAGGATTTTAAGACTGTTTACTTCTAACTTCCTACTTCGAACTGTTATCAGAACGAATCTTAAAGCACATAATGGCGTAGGCGCCGGCGACATTCATGCTCGCCTTGCGGCCAGCCATCGGGATTGTCACCTTCATTGTCGCTTCCGCCATCAGCTCGGGAGCGATTCCTAATTCTTCGTTGCCGAGAATGATGAGCCCCTTTGCGGGCCATTTGACGTCATTGATGCTAGGAATATCTTCGCCGGTTTCAAGAGCGATGATCTCGTAGCCGTTTTCCTTGTGCCACTTGACGCAATCGAATGGCGATTCCCAACGCTTGATCGGAATCCATTCCTGGCAGCCGCGGGCGGCACTCTTGACCGTCACGTGGTCAGGCCCGCAACTGTAACCGCTCAGGTGGACTCCTTCGAGTCCGAAGCAGTCCGTGCTGCGGATGATGGAACCGACGTTAAAGGCGCTGCGCAAGTTGTGCACGAGTACGGCGAACGGAAGCGGAGCTTCGTTTGCAACTTCGCGGTCCCCCGGTTCCTGCTCCAGGTAAACGTCACGTTCGAACCCGAGTCCCGCACGAGTACGGAAGGTCTTGTACAAGTCGATCATCTGGGCTTGATTCTTGCCGGTAAGACGCTCGCTTTCGGGGAGTTTCATCCATTCGGCGTAGGTCTCGAATTCACGCTTGGCGCGGGGGACATCGTCGCCCAATTGAAGGATGATGACGCGCAAAAGTTCGGCCATGCGCTTGGCCTTGGAAGTGTCTTTAGTGGCCAGAAATTTTTTCTCGGAAAACATGACCATAATGTAGAAAATGTATATTGTGAATGTGAAGAATATTGTTTGCTTATTGTCTGTTCTTTTCTTTTGCCTTTGGGGCGTAGGCTGCTCCAATTCGGAATCGCTTTCTTCCGCTCAAGAAAATTCAATGCAAGATGTCCTTGCGCAGAAAGGCTTTGTGCTTGTCCAGGCAAGCGGTAATCCGGTGACGCTCGGAACAGACGACGAATCGGCTTCGGTGAAGGACCACCCTTCGATGGTTGCTAGCTTCGATTACGATTTCTGGATCGGCAAGCATGAGGTGACTTGCGGCGAGATGGGGCTGGACTGCGATGATTCCTTGCCGGCAACGGATGTGACTTATTTTGATGCGGTCTTGTACGCGAATAAATTGAGCAAGGCAGAAGGCTTCGATACCGCCTATACTTATTCGAAGGCGACATTTGACGAAAACGGAGCCTGTACGGGACTAGAGGATTTGCTTTTCTGGTCGTCCAAGGAGGCGTTCCGTTTGCCGACAGAAGCGGAATGGTCGTATGTGGCAAATCAAGGTTGGAATCCTGACGATTCCTGGAATTCGAATAACTCCAATTTCAAGCTTCATAAAGTTTGCTCGTCGTATGTAGATGAACTTGGCTTGTGCGATATGGCCGGAAATGCGAAGGAATGGGTCGAAGATGCGCTTGTGCCGTTCGTTTCCATGGAAATTCTTGACTATATCGGCGTGCAAGGGAATAGCCTGTTGGATGAACGCGTTGTAAAGGGCGGAAGCTATCGTGACGGCCCTTCCGATATGAAAATTTTCAAGCGCGGCGATATCTATACGGTTACCTCGTCATCGAAGGCGGATTATATCGGCTTTAGGCTTGCGTTTGGCGCTATCCTGAATCCCGGCAAGCTTGATAATGAAGGCCACATGAACAGTGCGGCGGTCTCGATTCTGGCACAGTCTAAAGATGTGAATCACTTTAATGCGGGCCTCCGTTCGAAACTCGTGTTCCGTAACGATGTGACCCATTCGCTGACGTATCTGTATTACCCGGCTGTCGGTGCGCCGATAACGGCGAACTTGAATTTTGGCATTTCCGCTTACCATCCGGATATTTCTCCTGATGGAAATTGGCTTGCGTTCTGCACGGGGCTAGAAGGTGTCTCTGGACAATCGAAGGTGTATGCGTATCCGCTTGATGGAGGCAACCTTGTGGAATTGAATGTGGAACAAGCGGCAATTCCGCGGTGGCGCGTGCTTCCGGGCGGCGATACCGTATTGGTGTATGTGACGAATGCTGGCAACAACAAGATTGATTCGACCTTCTTTGCCTCTAGCACTTGGCAGGTGAAGTTCGCGAATGGCAAGTTCGGTACTCCTGAAAAACTTTTTGATGGCGCTTATCATGGTGGCGTTTCCGAAAACGACGAATTGGCTGTGACGGGTGCAAGGCTGTTGCGCTCTCGCGTTAAAGGCGAAGATGGAATTTGGTACAATGGTGAACAGGCTTGCAATGTGTCCTTGAGCAGGGGAGGCGCAAATCGCACCTTGTTCCTTGATTTTGCAAGCAAGACCGGGAAGGCTTTTGTTGGAAGTACTTACGGCGTGCATGAACGTGCCTTTGTGGCAGATAGTGATGGCAAAATGGTGCTGTCTGTCGCTGCTCCGGAAGGCTATGCATTCGACCATACGGAATGGGTGCTTGGCTCGGATTCCGTGTTCGTGGCAACGCTGACAAATGCAAATGGCGCTCACAAGAAAGTGGTCTTGGTAAATGCGTACACGGGAGAAATCCTCGACCTTGCCGAAGGTGATGAACTTTGGCATCCGGTAATGTGGCGCGATATTGCAGGTCGCGATTCCCTTGATCCGCTGCTGGATTTGGACAGTGCCGGTGTTTACTATACTGCAGGCGCTCCATTCTTTGTACTTGAATTGCGTGTGCAGATGGAAAACTTCTGGAAAATGCGCGACTCTGTCACGGCAGTTGCTCTCGGGAGTTCACGTACGATGTATGGTGTTCATGCTCCGTGGGTGAAATCGCAGAAACTGTTGAATATGGCTTTTTCTTCGGGTGACATTTATGGAATCGATTACCTTGCCCGAAATTACGTCTTGCAACATCTGCCGAAACTCAAGTATCTTGTACTGGAAACATCGATCGACTTTTTGTGGGTGAATGAGACCGCATCTTGGCAAATCGTATTCGGAAGTGTCCCGGGTTACCGCTACGATGAATCACATGATTTCTGGAAAGACGGCGTGCCGAAGGGCCTTGAAAAACTGGTAAGCGATGTTCCTAAGCCGCAGTCCGAAATGACAAGCCCCGCCAAGTTAGGGGAGTTCCTATTGCCTACAAATGGGTGGGGCTCGCCGAACGTGATGCACGATACGACATTTATGCGCGCTACGGATCCGATCGTGGTGACCAATCTGGAAAAGTACAGAAACCTGGTGGAATTGGCCAAGAGCCAGGGCGTGACGGTGGTGTTCTTGATTCCTCCGCAGAACCCGGAATACGCCAAGACGGGATCGTTCGGAATCTATGGTGCTCTTCGCTCCGATGTGCAGAAAATTATAGACGAACTTTCGTCGATGGGGGCGGTCGTTTTTGATGAAAATAACATGGGAAAACACGCCTATACAGACGACATGGCATTCAATGAGGACCACCTGAGTAAGAAGGGTGCGGAAAGGCTTTCTGCACGTCTCGATTCGCTGTTTGTTGACCTCGAAAAATAGCCCGTTTTTCGTTATTTTTTCTATCTTTTATCTTACATGTTAGAAGACCAAAAAACACGCGTTCTCATCGCAAACGATGATGGGATAAAAAGCGGCTATATGCTGGCTTTGGCGTGTGCCCTTGCACCTATCGCAGAAGTGTATGTTTTTGCACCCGATGAGGAACAGAGTGGGGTCTCTCACGCCTTTACGGTACGTAAGGCTTTATCCGTCAAAAAAGTGGATGTAGACGCAGCTGTAGAAGCCTATTCTATGTCCGGAACTCCGGCCGATTGTGTGAAGTTTGCATTGGGTCATTTTGCCATGCATGGGCTTACTACCGAGGGGGCCGGTCCGGGTGCTTTTGACGTGTGTTTTTCGGGCGTCAATCTCGGCGAAAATTCCGGCGTGTCGTCGCTCTATTCGGGAACGGTCGCTGGTGCTCGCGAAGCAGCCCTTTGGGGAGTGCCGGGCATTGCTCTTTCGCTCCGTGGCACAACCGCAAATATGCTCGAAACTGCAAAGGAATTTGCAGTGAAGGTGGTGAAGGAACGCCTGTTCGAACGGATTCCTGTAGGTGTTTTCTGGAACGTGAATTTTCCAAAGGCTACCGCCGAAACCTTCAAGGGGTTCAAGGCGACCAAGATGGCTCTCGGAATGTTTACGGACCACTATACCCACGAAGGGAACATGTGGCAGCTGGACGGCGATAAACTGTGGGACGAACAGCCCAAGGATAGTGATGACTATCTGTTGAACCAGGGCTATGCGACGATTACGCCCCATCGCATCGACCAGACCGACGAAGAAAGTTTAAATGAGATAAACGAAATGCTGGTGGAAACACCGGTGGATAATTAGAGGAAAAAGAATGTCAGAAGAATTGGTACCAGGTTCGCAAATCAGGTCCTTGATTGAAAAGGACATGCAGGATTGCTACTTGCGCTATTCCATGAGCGTGATTGTTGCGCGTGCCTTGCCTGATGCGCGTGATGGCTTTAAGCCGGTGCACCGCCGTGTGATGTACAGTATGCACAAGTTGGGCGTGGTGCCCAACAAGCCGACGGTGAAGTCTGCCCGTATCGTGGGTGACGTGATCGGTAAATACCACCCGCATGGCGACTCTGCCGTGTACGAAACCTTGGTGCGTATGGCGCAGGACTTCTCGCTGCGCTACCCGCTGGTGTTCGGTCAGGGTAACTTCGGTTCTATCGACGGCGACGGCGCTGCTGCAATGCGTTATACCGAAGCCAAGATGAACAACATGGGTGCCCTCATGCTCGAAGATCTTGAAAAAGATACCGTCGACATGGGTCCGAACTTCGACGAATCTTTGGAAGAACCGAAGGTGCTGCCTTCCGCTCTCCCGAACATGCTGGTGAACGGTACTACCGGTATTGCCGTGGGTATGGCGACCTCGATGGCTCCGCACAACCTCCGCGAAATTGCAAATGCAATCCATGCAGTGGCTGAAAATCCGGATATCTCCGGCGAAGACCTTTTGCAGTATGTGTCCGGTCCGGACTTCCCGACCGGCGGCGTGATTTGTGGCCGCGCTGGCATCCGTGATGCATACCTCACGGGTCATGGCCGCGTGCGTGTGCGTGCCCGCACTGAAATCGATGTAGATAGCCGTGGCAAACCGCGCATCTTGGTCTCTGAAATTCCTTACATGGTCAACAAGGCCGAACTCTGTAAGAAGATTGCAGAACTCGTGAAGGACAAGCGCGTCGACGGCATTACCGACATCCGCGATGAATCTAGCCGCGAAGGTATGCGCATCGTGATTGAAATGCGCAAGGATGTGGTCGCCGAAGTCGTATTGAATAATTTGTTCAAAAATACACAGCTGCAGACGACGTTCAGCATCTATAACCTCGCTCTCGTCAACAACCTGCCGAAGCTCCTGACCCTCAAGGACCTCATCCAGGTTTACGTGGATCACCGCTTGGAAGTGATTACGCGTTCTACGCAGTTTGACTTGAACAAGGCCGAAGCTCGCCTCCACATTATCGAAGGCCTGCGCATTGCAACGCAGAATATCGACGAAGTGGTGCAGATTATCAAGTCGAGCCCGACGACCGAAGCCGCAAAGACTGCTTTGCAGGATCGCTTCAACCTGGACGACATTCAGTCCCAGGCTATCGTGGACATGCGTCTTGCTCAGCTCACGGGCTTGAACTTGGAAAAGTTGGAAAACGAATACAACGAACTCGTTGCAACCGTTGCCGACTTGAAGGATATTTTGGAAAAGCGCGAACGCCGCGTGAAGATCATGCTCGACCGCCTCGATGCCATCGTGGACAAGTGTGGCGATGACCGCCGTACTTCTATCGAAGACGCTGTCGATGACTACGATTACGAAGACCTGATTGCCGAAGAAGAACAGGTGATTACGCTCAGCCGCGAAGGCTACATCAAGCGTTTGCCGATCGATACCTTCAAGGCTCAGAACCGTGGCGGCAAGGGCATTATCGGTGCTACTCTCAAGGAAGAAGACAACGTCGAACAGATCTTTACCGCAAGCACGCACAGCTACTTGCTGGTGTTCACGAACAAGGGTCGTGCTTACTGGACCAAGGTTTACCGCTTGCCCGAAGGCACTCGCAACGGCAAGGGCCGCCCGATTATCAACTTCATCGGTCTTACCGAAGGCGAAAAGGTGCAGGCGATTGTGCCGGTGCGTAAGTTCGGTGGCTACTTCTGCCTCGTATTTGCAACCAAGAAGGGTGTCATCAACAAGATGGACCTCACGTTGTTCAGCCGCCCGCGTAAGGCCGGCGTGAACGCCATCAGCCTCGACGAAGACGATGAATTGGTGAAGGTCCAGCTCGTGGGTATGTCTGCCGAAGACTTCAAGGCTAGCGAAGCCGCCGAAGGCGACGAAGTAGATGCCGAAGCCGAAACACAGGCTGCCGAGGCCGCCATCGCCGAGGAATCCGAAGACGCCGAAGATATCGAAGGTCGTCCGATTCCGAAGGACTTGCTGATGCTTGCGACCAAGAACGGTCAGGCCGTGACCTTCCCGATCAGCTGCTTCCGCGCCATGGGCCGCGGCACGCACGGCGTGAAGGGCATTACCTTGGCCGAAGGCGACGAAGTGATTTCTCTGTTGTGGCTCAAGGCCGGCAACAAGATTGTGACCATTACCGAAAACGGCTACGGCAAGCGCAGCGAACCTTCTACCTACCGCATTACTCGCCGCGGTAGCAAGGGCGTGCGCAACTTGAATGTGACCGACAAGGTGGGCGCCGCCGTGTTCGTGGAAAGCGTCGCTGACGACTACGACTTGATCATTACCAGCCGCGAAGGCCAGGTGATTCGTATCAAGGCCGCCGATATCCGCCTCACGGGCCGTAACGCCCAGGGCGTCAAGGCGATTAGCCTGCGCGAAGGCGATGTTGTGCAAGATGCTACCGCACTTCCGAGTGTCGAAGATATCGAACAGGATAGCGCCGAGGCGAAGGAAACCTTCGACAAGGTGGAAGGCGTCGAAGTTGATGACGATTCTGTCGAAAAGATCGAAGACAAGCCGGAACAGCAGATTGGAGTTCCTTCTTCTGACGAAGAATAGCTTCAAATTCCGCTAAATTACGCCGGATTCGGCATTTTGTAAATCTTTTGCCGTTGTTTCTCGGAACAACGGCATTTCTTATATATAAAGTCTGAATCGTTTTGTATGGATATAATTTTAATCCTAGGGAATATTTTGATAGGAGTCTAAAATGAAAATTCCATTCAAATCGGGTGTCAAAGTCGGGGTGGCTTTGACTTTGTGTGCAACTTCAGGGGCTTTTGCTCAGGATTTCTGTAGCAATGCTCAACATTCCGGTCAGAAAGTGACGATTACCTCGAACCAGACTGGTAAAATCGGCGATATCGGTTACGAGCTCTGGGACGAAAACGGTCATGGCGGTAGTGCAACTTTCTATAGCGACGGTTCCATGGACTGCACTATCACGGGAGCCAAGGACTATCTTTGCCGTGCGGGCCTTTCTCTTGGCAGTAACAAGACTTACAAGGAACTTGGTGGCGATATGATTGCCGAGTTCAAGCTTGTGAAGAGCGGTGCGAGTAATGTGGGTTACTCCTATATCGGCATTTATGGCTGGATGGAACAAGTTTCCGGTGCTCCGAGCAACCTGGTTGAATACTATGTGATTGACAATACTCTCGCCAATGACATGCCGGGTAGCTGGATTGGTAATGAAAGAAAAGGGACCATTACGGTTGATGGTGGTACCTATACCGTTTATCGTAATACTCGTACCGGTCCTGCAATTAAGACCTCCGGCAACGTGCAGTTCTATCAGTATTTCAGCGTCCGCGACAAACCGCGCGATTGTGGTACCATCAATATTTCCGAGCACATGAGACAGTGGGAAAAGATGGGCATGACCATGGGTAAGCTCTACGAAGCCAAGGTACTTGGTGAAGCTGGCAACGTCAATGGTCAGGTTAATGGCGGCCATATGGATTTCCCGCATGCCAAGGTGTATATTTCTAACGGTGATACACCGAAGTCCAGTGCTTCTGTTGCCAAGTCAAGTTCTTCGACTGCGGTTGCAAAGTCCAGTTCTTCTAACGGAGGCTCGAATGTTTCGGGCACAATTGACGCCTGTAAGGATAAGATGGGTCACGAAGGCTCTAGCAAGACGACTCAGGGTCAAAACAACTCCAGTGTGACGGGTAATGTCGGTAGCTCTCCTTACCACTATGAAATCTGGTACCAGGGTGGCAACAACTCCATGACCTTCTATGACAACGGTACGTACAAGGCCAGCTGGAACGGCACTAACGACTTCCTTGCTCGCGTTGGCTTCAAGTACAACGAAGACAAGTCTTACAGTGACCTCGGTCCTATTGATGCTTACTTCAACTGGAGCAAGCAGGGTAGCGCCGGTGGTTATAACTATATCGGTATCTATGGTTGGACGGTTGATCCGCTCGTAGAATACTACATCGTGGATGACTGGTTCAATAAGCCGGGTGCAAACCTCCTTGGCCAGAGAAAGGGTGAATTCACGGTTGACGGTGATACCTACGAAATTTGGCAGAACACTCGTGTAAACAAGCCCTCCATTAAGGGGGATCAGACTTTCCCGCAGTTCTTCAGCGTTCGTAAGAGTGCTCGTTCTTGCGGCCATATCGACATCACGGCTCACTTCAAGAAGTGGGAAGAACTCGGTATGAAGATGGGTAAGATGTATGAAGCCAAGGTGCTCGTTGAAGCCGGCGGCGGTTCGGGTTCCTTCGACGTTTCTTACTTCAGGATGACCGACAAGAAGCATCCTCTTGAAACTCCGGCTGAATCTAGTTCTTCTGAAACTCCGAAGTCCAGCTCCAGCAAGGACGAAAAGAAGTCCAGTTCCTCGGGACATCATAGTTTTGGAGACCGTAGCAGTAGCAGCACCGATGCAATTCTTACGGAAATCCCGAGAATGCAGCTCATGAGTGGCTCTTTCCAGGTGCTCGATATGCAGGGCCGTTACCTGGGTACCGTGGAAATGCAGGCCGGCAGCAATATGAAGGATGTGCTGTTCGCCAAGTTCCACAAGCCGGGTGTGTACATGGTCAAGCAGGGTAATTACTTGAACACGGTTAGGGTCAACCGCTAAGAGTTTCCACAATTTTCAGGAAAATCCCGGAAAATACTCCAAATTTTGTGGAAAAAGGCGCCTCACACGATGTTGTGGGGCGTTTTTTTGCGATAGAAAATTTGGCTTTTAACCTTGAAAAAGGGCTTTTTTGTGTAAAAATTGTGAATTCGGTGTTGTTTTTTACAACAACGCCATTTATATGGGGGCTATTCCAAATTGGACTAAATGGATATAACTTTGGAGTAGAGGTAAAACGGGATTTTCTTAAGGAGTATATTATGAAAACCAATCTTTTAGTTAAAACGGGCTTGGTGCTTGCCTTTGGGCTTGCAACCAGTGCTTTCGCACAGACTGAAAGTTTCTGCAGCACCGCTGCACACTCGGGTCAGTCTGTGAAGGTCTCTTCGAACAAGACCGGTCAAATCGGTGATATCGGTTACGAACTTTGGGACGAAAACGGCTATGGTGGTGATGCAACCTTCTATAGCGACGGTTCCATGGAATGTAACATTTCCGGTGCTAAGGACTATCTCTGCCGCGCGGGTCTTTCCCTCGGCAGTAACAAGACCTACGATCAGCTTGATGGTGACATGATTGCCGAATTTAAGCTCATCAAGAACAATGCACAGAATGTGGGTTATTCCTACATCGGTATTTACGGCTGGATGGAAGGCGTTCCCGGAACGGCTAGCCAGTTGGTGGAATACTACGTGATTGACAATACCCTCGCCAATGATATGCCGGGTAGCTGGATTGGTAACGAAAGAAAGGGTACTATTAATGTTGACGGCGGTACCTATACGGTTTATCGTAACACTCGTACGGGTCCGGCTATTAAGAACTCCGGTAACGTCACGTTCTATCAGTATTTCAGCGTGCGTACTTCTCCGCGCGATTGCGGTACCATCAATATTTCCGAACACATGAGACAGTGGGAAAAGATGGGCCTGACCATGGGTAAGCTTTACGAAGCCAAGGTGCTCGGTGAAGCTGGTAACGTGAATGGTGAAGTTCGCAGCGGTCACATGGACTTCCCGCATGCTAGGGTTTATGTGGGTTCCTATGTTCCGCCTGAACCGCCGAAGCCGATCGAACGCAAGGCGTTTGGTGGTACCCCGGCTTCTATTCCGGGCACCATCGAAGCCGAAAACTTTGACGAAGGTAACCAGGATTCTACTTACGGTGGCTCTAGTGTTCCGAGCACTGCAGAAGGCATTGATGCATCCTATCGTGGCTCTGATTACAGCAATATCGGTATTGTTTCTAGCGGTACTGGCAAGGTTCTCGGTTACACGACTGCTGACCAGTGGATGGAATATACTGTGAATGTTGCTGAAGATGGCGAATACGATATTGTGGCTTCTGTTTCGAATGGTTCCGGTGCTGGCAAGTTGAACCTCGCTATCGATGGCAAGCAGATAGCTTCGCTCTCCTTCACGGGTACAAGCAACGATTGGGATGCCTATGAAGACGCTACCGGTAAGGCTACGCTCACCAAGGGTCAGCATGTTCTTCGCATCACGATTGCCAACGACAACACCAACGTTGACTACGTGAAGTTCAGCAAGGAAGGTGGTGAACCGCTGGCTATCGCAGCCGATCTTCGCTTGAACGCTGCTGGAAAGACCTACCAGGTGTTTGACATGCAGGGTCGCGCGCTCGGCAAGGTTGAAGTTGCCGCTGGTGCTTCCATCGCTGACGCTCTCTTTGCTAAGTTCCAGCAGACCGGTGTCTACATGGTCAAGCAGGGTAGCAAGCTGACTCAGGTGCGTGTGACTCGCTAATACTTAACATCCAAATGCTCCTATATTGTGGATGAAAGGCGCCCCGCGAATGCGGGGTGTTTTTTGTCATGCTGAGGACACTCAGCATCGGCATCGTTTGCCTACTGTCATGCTGACGAAAGTCAGCATCAGCATTGTTTGCTTACTGTCATGCTGACGAAAGTCAGCATCAGCATTTCATAAATACTATATTTCTCCCCGAGGTTTATACGTATGAAATTCTTTGTGACAGGTGTTGGTGGCCAGCTGGGCCATGATGTAATGAATGAACTTGCAAAGCGCGGCCACACGGGCGTTGGTTCCGACATGGCGCCTGCCTATAGCGGTGTCGCCGACGGTTCTGCCGTCACGACCATGCCGTATGTGCAGCTCGACATTACAGATTCTGCCGCGGTCGACAAGGCTCTTTCTGAAATCAAGCCCGATGCAGTGATTCACTGCGCCGCATGGACTGCAGTCGATATGGCCGAAGACGATGCCAACGTGGCGAAGGTTCGCGCGGTCAACGCCGGCGGTACCCAGAACATCGCCAACGCCTGCAAAAAGCTCGGCTGCAAGATGACCTACATCAGCACCGACTACGTGTTCAACGGTCAGGGCACGGAACCCTGGCTGCCCGACTGCAAGGATTACAAACCTCTCAACGTTTACGGCCAGACCAAACTCGAAGGCGAACTCGCCGTCGCCAATACGCTTGATAAGTACTTCATCGTGCGAATCGCTTGGGTGTTCGGCCTGAATGGCAAGAATTTTATCAAGACCATGCTGAACGTGGGTAAGACTCACGATACCGTGCGCGTGGTGAATGACCAAATTGGCACGCCGACCTATACGCTCGACCTTTCGCGTTTGCTCATCGACATGAACGAAACCGAAAAGTACGGCTATTACCATGCCACCAACGAAGGCGGATTCATTAGCTGGTATGACTTTACTTGCGAAATTTACAAGCAGGCAGGTCTCTCTACCAAGGTGTTGCCGGTAACCACAGCCGAATATGGCTTGAGCAAGGCCGCGCGCCCGTTCAACAGCCGCCTCGACAAGAGCAAACTCGTTGCAAACGGTTTCAAACCGCTCCCGACGTGGCAAGATGCCCTCGCTCGCTACCTCAAGGAAATCGGAGGCTAACGATGGAAGAAAAGAAAACTTACCGCGAAGTCATGCCGGGCGAGCTCCCGTGCGAAGTGCCGGAATGTGACGGCGTGATGGTCGTTGATCCCGATAACAGCTACAAGCTGACCTGCGACAAGTGCGGACACATAAAGGAGTGAGCACGCTCCTTATCGTCGCTTTGAGCAATGAGGTCGCTTCGCTCTGGGCGAATCATACAGAAATTATTTTAAACCTCAAAGGGAGCCTTTGGCGACCGAGCCCATAGCCGAAAGCAGCGTAGCTGCGACCTCATAACCAGAATGCAAATAACCGACTTGAAAATCACATACCCAGACCTTCCCGTCGTTGAACATCGGGAAGAATTTTTTGAGATGCTCGAAAAGCATCAGGTGGTGATTCTCAAGGCAGACACCGGTTCCGGAAAGTCGACGCAGCTCCCGAAATTTTTGTTAGAGTGGTTTGACAGACGAGAGACGAAAGACGAGAGACGAGAGGATGCGCCGGGCTTCAAGATCGGTGTCACGGAGCCGAGGCGTTTGGCGGCTATCTCGATCGCAGACCGCCTGCGTGAAGAACTGAAGGATGAAACTCTCGTCAGCACCAAGATTCGTTTCTGGGAGCAGGGGCAGAGCGATGCACCCATCAAGGTGATGACCGACGGTATCCTGCTGCAGGAATTCCGCCGCGATAGACTTTTCCGCCAATATTCGGCGGTCGTGATTGACGAAGCGCATGAACGCTCGTTGAATATCGACATCTTGCTGGGCATTTTCAAGACGGTTTTGCAGGCGCGCCCCGAATTCAAACTGATTGTGGCCTCGGCAACGCTCGATGCCAAGCTTTTCGAAGAATTTTACGACAACAGCTGCGTGCTCGAAGCCGAGGGCCGCATGTACCCGGTCGACATCGAGTATTATTTTGATGCCGACGGTGGCGTGCTCGGTCGCGATATTTCGGGCAAGGGCGACTCGGGCTTGATTGAAGAAGCCCGCGACGCGATTCTCGATTTGGAATCCCGCCACCGCGACCATTTGCTTTGTTTTTTGCCGACCGAGCGCGATATTCAGGATTTAGCGGGGGAACTTGCGCACGAACTCGATAGCGCGACTTTCGATGTGCTCCCGCTTTTTGGGCGCATGAGTCCCGAAGAACAACGCCGCATTTTCAAGAATTCGGGCAAGACTCGCGTGGTGCTTGCGACAAACATTGCTGAAACTTCACTCACGATTCCGGGAATCGCGTACGTGGTCGATACGGGCATGGCCCGCATCTCGCGATACAATGCGCAGTCGAGAATCCAGGGGCTCCCGGTCGAAGAAATTTCGAAGGCGAGTGCCCGGCAGCGCACAGGGCGCGCGGGGCGCGTCAAGCCTGGCGTATGTATTCGACTTTATTCACCCGAAGATTTCGAAAAACGTGACGAGTTTACGGAGCCGGAAATCCGGCGTAGTAATCTCGCGAACGTCGTTTTGCAATTGCGTAGCCTCGGGCTTGAACTGGAAAATTTTCCGTTCCTGCAATCGCCGCCGCATTCGGCTTTCCGTGGCGCCTACAAGACGCTTTTTGAACTCGGCGCGTTGACTGCGGATAATTCCAGCGGTCATGTGACTAAGCTTGGCCGCGAAATGACTCGGCTTCCGATGGACGTTTCGCTTTCGGCAGTGCTTTTGCGGGCCCGAGAATCCGGCGTTTTGCAGCCGGCGCTCATCGTCTGCTCGGCCCTTAGCATTCAGGACCCGCGCGTTGTCCCCGGCGAAGAGCCGGAACGCACCCGAATCCGCCAGTTGCACCGCAAGTTTGCGGGCCACAAGAGCGATTTTCTGACTTTTGTAAGTATGTGGAATGCCTTCTGCGCCGAATGGGATGGCAAATCCTGGAACAAGCTTCGCAAATTCTGTGACAAGTTCAGCATGCATTTCTTGCGTTGTCGCGAATGGATTGACCTTTACGAACAATTTGGCCGCATTCTCGACGTGAAATATGAAAATCGAGTGTGCCCGCTCGACAGTTTCCATGCGGATAACTTGCACATTGCGCTTCTTTCGGGATTTTTAGGTGGTATTGCCCGCCGCGATATCGAAAACGGCTGCTACCGACTGGTGAGCGGTCGCGAAACGCACGTGTTCCCCGGCAGCGATTTGTACGGCAAGAGTGTGGAATGGCTCTTTAGCGCCGAAGTTCGCGAAACGAGTCGCATCTTCCTGAATAAAGGTGCCGAAATTAAGCCCGAATGGATTATGCAAGTGGCGGAACCGTTCTGTACCCGCCGTTGGTATTCGCCGATGTGGAACCAGGAGCGCGGTTTTGTAGAAGCGGTGGAAGAAGTGAGCTTCAGGGGGCTCGTCATCAGTCGCGGTCACCGGGTGGATTACGCCCGCGTGAATCCGGACGAATGTGCCGAAATCTTCTGGCGCGAGGCGGTGGTGCTCGGGCAAATGGCCCGTCCGTTCCCCTTCATGAAGCAGAATGACCGTGTGGTCGAAGACCTGCATGGCCTCGAAGCCCGCAAACGTCAATTTGGCCTTGCTCCCAGCGAAGACGCCCTGGTAGATTATTATGTGCGCATCGCTCCGCGGGTGAATTCCATCAAGACCCTCCGCGACTATATTGCCGAACATACCGACCAGTTCCTGAAATTCGACGCCAAGTTCTGGCTGGATCAATTAGACGAGAAAACGGGCGCTGCCCTACAGACGAATGGCGAGAAGGGCTTCAATAAGATTGTCTTGCCCGAGAGCTCAAAGGCGCAACGCTCTGCCCTCAAACCTCAAACCCCATCCCTCGGCGGTTCTATAGAACAGTTCCGTGTCGAAGGGCTTGACGGCTCCAGTCGCATGGTCGTGGGTGAGATGGTCTTCGATGCCACCAAGGAATACGACGGCATCACCTTGGAACTGCCTTACGACTTGCTCCCGCAGCTGACGCCTGCGAAACTAGCCCTTTCGATTCACCAATGGCGCGAATGGATGGCCGAATCGATTATCCGCGAAATGCCCAAGGCCGCCAAGAAGCAACTCGAAAATCGCCGAACCTTTATTGATGACGCCTTCTGCGACAAACTGAAGGCGAATCCGCACAAGGCTCCGCTCCTGCTCCTGTACGAAGTTTTTGCCGGTATCAAGCAGCTGGATTGCGATATTCCGACGGTCACGCCCGACAAGGAAAATCACCTGCGCCTGCACGCCAAGATTTTCAAGCAGGGTTTCCCGGAAAAATTTGCCGTCGAACTCAATCCCGAGTGGGGGAGCTTCAATTTGTTTGCCGCGGTTCGCCCGGTGGTGGTGACTTTTGGCATTGATTTTGCTTTAGACGAAATGCGTTTCGGCTGGCGTCTCGGCGAATCCGCCCTCATGACTTCGGCAGAATCCGCCTTCTGGCAAAGTTTCCGCAAGAGGGCCGAGGTTCCGGCCGAGCCTGATACGCTCATTACTGATCGACTGAACCTGCTCGAAACCGGCGGACTTTATGCTGACGGGTTCAAGACGGCCCTGAAGGCTTGGGTGCTCAAGTCTCTCGCAGCAGACAAATTGGATGCGAACCGCTGCGTGCGTTTTTCGGGCCTCGAATTCTCCCGCGGCAAGAAAATCAACGATTTCAAGAATTTGGCGGTGTCTTCCCGCAGCGAAGATGACGAAGTGCGCCTCGCCCTGGTACGGGCGACTTATGAGTCGTCCCTGCTCGGCGCCGAATCCTTTGTCGCTTTCTGGGACATTCTCCGCGAATTCTCGGTTGCCATGCGCCAAGGGGGCGACCATGCCCGCGACGCCCTCGGTGTCATCACGGCGAACCACAAGTCTATCAGTAAAATCGTTGCCCTCTATACTTCCGACAAGGAGACGACCCTGTTTGAACGCCTTTGCGTTCTGGGCGATATGATTCCGCCCTCAAGGCCCGAACTGTCGGTGCGCACGCTCCGTGAAAAGTTCCGCCCCTTCCTCAAGGCCCGTTTCATGAAGGACCATGAGCTTAAAAATGCCCGCGAAATCCTTTCTAAGATAGAGCGGCTGTCGCCTGACGAAGAGGAATTCCCGGAACTGTACCTACAGGCCTGCGCCCTGCTCGAAGACTTCGAAATCCTCAAATTCAAGCGAAAAGGTGACGATTCCGAAGAAATCATCGAAGACGATGCTCTGAAAAAACTGAAGGGACGCTTCGGCCGACTCTAATGCAGACTATATAATTATATTTCAAGAAGAATTTCCCAATGAGGTGCCCGATGCAAATTTCCGAATTCTCGACATGGCTTGATAACCTGCTTGAACCGAAAATGTTCAAGGATTACTGCGTTGACGGTCTTTGCGTCGAAGCCTCCGACAAGGTTACGCGGATCGTCACGGGAGTCTCTTTCCGTGACCGCCTCATTGATGCCGCCATTGAAAATAAGGCCGACTGCATCATTGTCCACCACCCGAACGGCTTCTGGAAGGGTGAAAACTGCAGGCTGGTGGGCAAGTTCGGCGAAAGAATGCGCCGCCTCATGCAAAACGGGATTTCCCTTTACGGCTTCCACCTGCCGCTGGACGGCCACATGGAAGTGGGGAATAACATCTTGATTGCGAATGCCTTTGGGCTCCAGAATGTGGAAGGGTTCCTCCGCGAAGGGGAGCGTACCATCGGGGTCGTGGGGGAGTTTGCCGAACCTGTATCGAGTCAAAATTTCGTGGACCAGGCAAAAGCCGTGTTCGAACACGGCGTACAGCATGCCCTGATGTACGGGAAACCTTCCATTAAAAAGTTGGCAGTCTGCAGCGGTTCGGCAGGAGCCCCTGCCATTGAAGAAGCGATGGCTCTCGGCTGCGATGCCTTCGTCACCGGCGAAATCAAGGAAGCCGTTCCCATCGCCTGCGAAGAGCTTGGCTTCAACTTGATCAGCTGCGGCCACCACCGTACCGAAATCTTCGGCGTTCGGGCGCTGGCTGCCAAAATTCAGGCCGAACTGGGTATCCCGGCCACCTTTATCGACATTGATAACGAAGTGTAAAAACAGCCCTGTTTACACTTTCTGTAATGTTACTTTTTACTTTCGCCCGAGCGAGAAATTTTGCGATTTTGGGCTAAAAATGGCGATTTTGGAGCAGGAAGGCCGTTGAGTGTGCCTCATCACACTATTTTACATTGCCATCTGAGACCTTTTTGCTATCTTTCCGCTCGTGAATTTTTATAAGACAACCATACACTTCCAGAATTCCTCGAAGTCCATGACCGTCCACATGCCGGTGTTCTTGTTTAAGGCATGGCCCGTGCTTAGGATCTTTGTCTTCATCGGTGTAGTGTTGTTTGTCATCCAGATGGTTTCGACCACCATTTATGACGGGATCCTGAACCACCAGTTGAACGAGCGTCATAAGCTCGACAAGGAAATGTCCCAGATTCAGGGAACCCTCGATTACCTGTCCAACACCACGGCTTCTTTCTTCTCGGACGAAAACCGCTTGTATGCAAGCTTTGGACTGCCTGTGCAGGATAAAGAGTCCCGTGAACTCGGTACGGGTGGTTCTGTAAGTCCGAACTCGCTTTTGTTGCGCAAGACCTCCCCGGTCTATGAACGCATGTCCATCTTGAATGAAACCGCTCAGCGCATTCAGGGCAAGCTTGCGAACAACGATTCCTCTTTCCGTACTCTGAACAAGTTCATGGATCAAAAGCACTACATGTGGCGCTTTATTCCGTCCATTTCTCCGACAAACGGCCGTTATGCCTCGGCATTTGGCCCCCGTATCCATCCGGTCACGGGTGAAGTCGGCAAAATGCACCAGGGTGTGGATATCGCAAACGAACGCTGGACTCCGATTTACGCCCCCGCCGATGGTGTGGTGGAAGTCGCCCAATTGAGTTCGACCTTCGGTAACTTTGTAACGATTGACCACGGAAACGGCATCAAGACCCGCTTTGGCCATATGCAGTTGTCCATTGTGCATCCGGGTCAGTACTTGCATCGCTACCAGGTGATTGGTTATATGGGTAACACCGGCCGCTCCGTGGGTCCGCACCTCCATTACGAGGTCTGGGTCCGCAACAGCCCTGTGAACCCGCTTGCCTATATGTTGCCCAACGGATATACCGTCGACTAACGGTTCCGGGTAACGCCCTGCCCCTAAAATATGGCGCCGGCTTTGACTGGCTAAGGGCAGCAACCCCTTAGGGGGTCATCATGTCAAATAAGGAAAATCGCTCGGGGCGCCTTATGGGCGTTCTTCTCTGCTTTTGTGGCTTCGCGTTTTGCGCCGAGGTACCGGAGCTTTATTTTACTGAAATCCATCATTGCCCTGCAGAACCGGAGCCCGAATGGGTGGAAGTCTACAATGCGTCGGGCAGACCGCTGCCCATAGAAGAATACCGTTTTTGCAACCGGAGCAAGAACTGGAGCGTGGGCAAGACCCGCGGCCGCGACTCCATTGCCCCATACGAAACGGTGCTTTTTTCCAGGGATACGCTCCTTTTGCGGGAGTACATCGGGTTCAAGGATGTGCGGCTGATCCAGTATGCCATGGGGTACTTGAACAATACGGCTGGCTCTCTTGCCATTTGCAAGGGGGATTCCGTCATTGACAGTGTGGCATGGGACAAGTCGACGGTTACCTGCCCCGCGGGGTTCAATCCACGTACCGGCAGGGCCGAAAATACGCCGGGTTTCCAGAAGACGCTGGATAGTCGGGGGTCTCACGGGGCCGGAACCGAATCTCGGAATGCTCCCTTTACCTTCAAGTTGTCGACTCGGGTGGTGCGGCTGAATAAGACGCCCTTGCGGGTTTATGTAGAAAGCGAACAGTCGGTGGAGCTGAAATTGCTGGATTCGGCTGGTCGGGAACAATGGAAAACGGTTGTGCCTCCCTATTCCAATGCTTGGCTGAATATACCACTCCAACATTTTGATATAGGCGTAGCCTATATCTCGCTTTCTTCCGGGCGCTATGAAAAGTTGGTGGGATTCTTGTTGAGGCCGTAGTATGCGAAGAGCGATTCTTGTCTTTGTTTGGCTTGCGAGCCTTGTCTGTGCGATGGACTTTCCCGGAGAATTTGTCCAAAATCCCGGAGGTTCCCTTGCTCTTTCGGGTTTGCCCGGGTATAAGTCAACTCCGGTTCGCTACTTGGAAGAGGGGGCCGCTGCCGGATTTGGGGTGGCCTACGCCCGAATGCCTGGGGCCGATATTCAAGTGGCGGGGGCTGCGGTCGAAATCGGTTTGGCGAAAAGTCGACTTGCGGTTTCCAGTTCCTATACAGAAATGGATTCTCTTTATAGGCGGGTATATTCCGAGGTGGATCTTTCGTTGACCCGTTTCTGGTTGATGGGGGGAGCGGGTTATGGCGTTTCGGTGGATTGGCTTCCTGGCGAAGAATGCTGGACCTTGAACCGCTATAAGGCGGGGCTTGCGATTGTGAAAAGGCCTCTGGCTCTTTCCGGATTGATTTCCCTGGTCAATTCCGGTTCGGTTTTCCAGGTGGATTATGGAGTGTCCCTTCGGTTTGATGGCGAAACTTTCGGGGCGTTCGTGGAATATGATGGAAATTCCGTTGATGTCGGGAACTACTTGAAATTTTCGCATTTGTCCGTAATATCCGCTTATCGTTTCCCGGAGTTTGCCCTTTCGGTTTCGCTAGTTGTTTCGGTTGGGGGGTGGTCTCTTTCGGGGGCTTATGGCGATGCTTACCCCTTATGGGATTGGTTTGGGTTTACAGCATCTAAGACAATCCGAAAAAAGACTATATTATAGATATGCAGGTATCTGTAGGTCTTTTAATCGCGCTTTCTTTTGTCTGTTTCCTCGTGACAACGGCGTTTGTGATTTCGGTCCTTTTGATTAGGGACCTGCTTCACAAGCAGAAAATCTATTCCAATTTTTCTGGATTCCTGAGTGATTTTCTGGCCATTATTTCTAAAGAAGGCCGACTGATTGACGCTTCCCCCTCTTATATTTCGGATCCCCTTTATAACCTGATTATGCGCAAGAAGTCCTTCAAGAAGGTCTTTTCGGCGCCGGAGTACAAGCGTTTCTCGGAATACATTAGAGGCTTGGATGCCTATCCTGATATTCCCTTCGTTTTTTCTCAAGATGCGGGCGATGGCTTGAACTGGTACGAAATCCGTGCCCGACAAAAGCAGGAAGGTGATGTCCACATGGTCCTTTTGCTGAAGAATGTGACCTTGGATGTGGAATCCCGTACGCAGCGCGATGAGTTGAAGGAAAAAGTCGACATGTTGCTCCAGAACACTGGCGATTTTCTGTGGTCGATGGATGTGGACTCCCGTAAGTTCACCTTCTTGACCCCCCTTGTAGATGACGAAGGCCGTGCGATTCCCAGAACCCAGGGGGTTCAGGATATTCGTGCCATGATGCCTGAAGAAGATTACGCCTTTTTCGACAAGCATTTGAATGCCCGTATTGTGGAATTCCGCGCCAAGGGCCAGGATTTTAGTGAAACGCGCGGCGTGAGACTGCGCCTGGAAGGTGAAAACGGCAAGCTGGACTGGTATGCGTTTTGCGGTCGCCTTTATACCGAAGAAAACGCAAAGATCGTGTTCCGCGGTTCTGCCCGTAGGCTGGACTTGCAGCTAGAAACCCCGGTCGTGGAAACGTCGGCTATGAGCGAGTCGACCCAGGTGGCTGCGTTGGCATTCCCGGATATTCGTCTGTTCTGGATCGACCGTGAATACAAGATTTGTGGCTGTAACCAGGCCTTTTCGCTTGCCTTTGGAAGTCCGATTCCTGAAGAAATCGAAGGCAAGCGCCTGCTCGAAGTGGTTCGCCCGCGTTATTTCTCGCTGTTCCATGGCGTTCTTTCGGAAGTGTTCGAAAAAGGGCTTTCCAAGTCTTGGAAAGGTCCCTTTGGAGTAGGAAAGCGTTTGCTGTGGTTCAATGCGGTGCCCTTGAAGCGCCCTGATGGCTACACTTACCGCGTTTTGGGCGTGTATTTGCAGCTGGATGAAAATGACTTTAGTTCCGTAAAAAATCTAACAATGGAGAAAAAATGAAAAAATTGATGTTGCTTGCTGTTGCTTCGCTGCTCGTGTTTGTCGCTTGCGAAGGAAAGAAGGAAGAACAGGCCCAGGTTCAGGCTCAGCCCGCTCCTGTTGCTGAACAGGCTGTTGCAAAGCAGGCTCCGGCTGAAGAACGTCCGGCAATGCAGTCCATTGACTGGGACAAGGCTCTTGAAATGAACAAGAACGGTGCCATTTTTGTGGATGTCCGTAATCCGCCGGAATTGAATGAAGGCTATGCCCCGGAAGCAAAGAATGTTCCTCTTGGCGAATTGAAGGATCGCTTGGCCGAACTTCCGAAAGACAAGGACTTGCTGATCTATTGCCGTTCCGGCCGTCGCAGCGAAGCCGCAACCAACTACTTGTTGAGCCAGGGTTATACCCGCGTGTATAACGTTCTCGGCGGTTACCTCGCCTTCCCGCAGAAGTAGTCTGTTGAGTCATTCCGACGAAGGTCGGAATCAGCTTCTTGAATCAGCATCCTGAAAATGAATTACCTGCAACTAGCATTTGAGAATTCCCTCTTTTCTGTCGGCATCAGTCGGCCGAATCCTGCCGTGGGTGCCGTCGTCGTTCGCGATGGCATCGTCGTCGGGAAGGGGCGTACACAGCGCCCGGGGAATGCTCATGCCGAGGTAATGGCGCTGCGTGACGCGGGCGAACTCGCCCGCGGGGCGGCCATATACGTGACGCTGGAACCTTGCTGTCATTATGGCCGCACGCCCCCTTGCACCAAGGCTATCATCGAGGCCGGCATCAAGGAAGTCTACTTCGCTCACGCCGACCCGAATCCGCTGGTACGCGGCAAGAGCCGTAGCATTCTCGAAGAAGCTGGAATCAAGGTCTTCGAAGGTCAGGATGCTTGCGAGCGTGCGATTGTTGAAAGCGGCTGGGACGATTCTTGTTCTCATGACGGCTGCAAAGTGCTTTCTGGAAATTCAGCTGCCATGGGGGAGCCTGAGACTCGCGCCGAGGCACTTGCCGAAGCCCGTATGCTCTTTCACGAAATCGAACGCTTCTTCGAAGCCTACGATTTCTATGTTCGCAATAAGACAACCTTTGTCGAAATTAAGTCAGCCATTTCGCAAGAAGGCTTTATGGGCGCATGCCAGCCTGACGGCTCGCATGCCCCGCTTAAAATCACCGGTCAAGGAGCCAACTGCTGGAACCATGAACTTCGAGCCATGAGCGACGCGATTCTCGTGGGAGCAGGTACCGTACTTGCCGATAACCCCTCGCTCGATGTACGCCTTGCTCAAGGGAACAATCCCGTCAAAATCATTTGGGCGGGGCATCATGAATTTACCGCCGCCGAGGTTGAAAATCTGCGCGTTTTCCAAGCGCCTGTAGAAAAGGGCAAAGCGCCCATCGTCTTTACTTGTGTGCCGCAGCCCGCGCTTGAAAAGAAGAATGTGGGTGAGGCGCCGGCTGTTGAAGTGGTCGCTTTAAGTAACGCCTCTTTTGTTGCCAACTGGCACGAAATGCATGCGAATCTCTCCGCTCGCGGCATGCACCGCCTGATGGTAGAACCCGGTGCACGCCTTGCTGATGAAATCTTTAAATGCGGTCTCTGGAACCGCCTCGATTTGTGGCAATCTTCCGATCCTGCGGTCGACCGTGCGCTTGAATCCAGCGGCGCCGACGGCCTTACTTATCCTGAGTTGCCGACGGCCCTCGTCGCCCGCGAATCCTTCATGCTCGGGCCCGACGTCCTGACCGTATACTCCCGCTAGAGCGCCTGCATCAGCCGTTTCTTCGCGGCCCCATCGGGCAATTCCAGGAACAATTCCTTCGCGAATGCCTTAGTGAGCATTTCGCGGGCCTTATCGGCCGGAATTCCGCGGCTCGTCAAATAGAACATCTGATCCTTGTCGAGTTCGCCCACGGTATTGCCGTGCGTACATTCCACATCGTCGTGGTAAATCTTGAGCACCGGCTTCACCGAAACGCTCGGGCCGTCGCTCAAAAGAATCGTATTCACCAGCTGGCTCGAATTCACCTGGCTGCAGTTGTTGCCCACGACCACCTGGCCGTCGTAGCTGGCATAAGCGCTTTCGTCGAGAATGTTACGCACGAACTGCGTGCTCACCGTGCTGGGAGCGTTGTGCAAAATTGTCAGGCGCTGGTGCTTAGAGGCTGTGCCCTTCAGAATATTCAGGCTGCGGTAATCGAAGTTCGCGCCTTCGCCGTTCAATTCTACGCGCGCACTGATGCGGCCAATGCCGCTGTCTTGCAAAACGTTCGCAAAATGCACCGTAGAATTTGCGTCCTGCTTGATGTCGAAATGCCTAAAGGTTAGCGGCAAGTCGTTGGCGGGGTTCGCAAAAAAGATTTCGAGTTCGGCGCCTTCAGCGACATTGATATCGAAGCGTTCTGCGCAAATTTCATGCATCACCTTGTTGTCAAGGATTTCAATGCTCGCCTTTGCGTTCTTGCCGATGTTCAAAACGGTACGACCGAAGTCGTTGTTGCACTTGAGCATCGCCATTTCGTTTTCGCCATCGGCAATCGTCTTCACCAACTGGCGGGCGTTGCAGGCAATGGGCAAAAGGGCGGCAAAGTCATCTTCGCTTGCGAAGTCTTCATCGCAAGTGCATTCACTCGGAAATTCAGGAGCCTGAATCTTGTTGACCGGGAAAAACGTCCACAATTCGTTATTGCGACGCGGCATTCCCAATTGTTTAATGCGGGTAATGGCGTCCATTAGTTTTCCTCGATCCAGTCGTAACCTTGTTCTTCGAGCTTGAGGGCGAGTTCCGGACCGCCCGAAAGAATAATCTTGCCGTGGCGCAGCACATGCACGTAAGTCGGCTTGATGTAGTCCAAAAGTCTCTGGTAGTGCGTCACCAGAATCACCGCCTTCTCGGGCGACATAATCTGGTTGATGCCATGAGCCACAATGCGGAGAGCGTCAATGTCGAGGCCCGAGTCCGTTTCGTCGAGGAACGATACCTTCGGATCCAAAATAGCCATCTGCAGAATTTCGTTGCGCTTCTTTTCGCCACCGCTAAAGCCGTCGTTCACGCCGCGGTCGCGGTAACGGTCATCCATTTCGAGCATGGCCATCTTTTCTTCGCAGAGCTTCTTGAAGTCTGCATCGGCGAGCGGTTCAAGCCCCAGGTAGGCGCGCTTGGAATTCAGCGCCATCTGCAAGAATTCCACATTGTTCACGCCCGGAATTTCGGTGGGGTACTGCGTGCTGATGAACAGACCGGAATTCGCGCGGTCGCAAATTTCCATCGAGAGCAGATCCTTGCCATCAAGCGTCACGGAACCGTCATTCACGGTGTAGGCGGGGTGGCCTGCAATCACCTTCGAAAGCGTACTTTTGCCGGAACCGTTGGGGCCCATAATGGCATGGACTTCGCCCGGTTTGACTTCCAGGTTGATTCCCTTCAAAATTTGGGTTCCGTCTTCGATACTAGCTTTCAGGTTCTTGATGGACAGCATAATTCCTCCGGCGCTATTGCGCTAGAACATTTTTTTTACGGCTCAAATTTAGAAAAACTTGCGGCCTGTGTCTTATCAATTTTTTTTATAATCAGATGAACGGATTACCCGAAGTCATCAAAGTCGTTGCCCATGTTGTCATCGCCGCCGTAAGAATATTCTTCGTCGTCTTCGGGCGGTGGGGGCTCAAAGCCCTCGGGCGGTTCGTCGGCAGGCATTTGCTCTTCGGAATAATTTTCAGACGCAAATTCTGCAGGGGATTGCGGCACATTTTCTGCAAATGCAGGGGCACTCGGTTGTAGGCTCTGCGGTGCGGGTGCGGCTTGAACCGGGGCCGGGGCGATGGGGGCTGCGACAACACTCGGCGCGGAATGTGGCGTAGAAATTGGTGCCGCAGGCATCGGGGCGCCTTGAATCACCGACTGGAACATTATCAGCTGAGCCTTGCTGCGTACCACCTGGTCGGCAAAAGCATCGATGGTGATCTTTTCGGCGTTGAACAGGGCGTTCAACTTTTGCATGCCCTGCGTAAACTTGGACATCTGCATACGCGTTTCAACCGCTTCGTTGCTAGTCAGCGGAATCAGGTGCTTTTGCCGGTCGCAAAGCTTTTTCGAAAATTCAGTAAGCGTCTGGTAGAATTCGATAATTTCTTGCGGCGTTTTCCACTGTTCTTCGGAAAGGCCTTCCAAAAAGAGTCGCAGCGTGGGTGAAACGTTGTCGTAGAGCAACTGTGGCGATACGGCTCCCGTTTCGGCATACAAGGCAATCGCCGAATTCACGAATTCTTCAACGACCGGAGATTCGAACATATGGATTCCACTGGCGGCCCAGTCCATGTCGAAGTATTCCAGCGCACGGTCCATCAGCGTGGGATTTCTGAGAATCAAGTTCGCAAAACGGATTTCCATGGGAGGAATGGCGGCCCAGTCCAGGCTGGCTTCCTGTTCCAGCTGCGGAATCGTTTCGGGTGCGCCGGGGGCGGCTGCGTTTACAGCCATCTGTCGACGTTCTGCGAAATTTTTCTGAGGCTTCAGGGGTTTTACCTGTGCCAGCGAACGGTCCGTGTTGAATCGTTCCGAAATCAGCTTTACATACTGGTTTCTCAGTTCGTGGTCGGGAATGCTTTTGACCAGCGCCTTGGTAAAGTTGATCAGCTTGGCGCGGTCTTCGGGACTTTCCATGTCGCGAATTCGCATCAGGTACGAAAGCCAGTCTTCAGCTCCCTTGAGGGCGCTTCTAAAGGCGTCTGCGCCAAGTTCATTGACAAAGTTGTCCGGGTCGATCTTGGTTCCATCGGGGCGCGAAAGAGCGAACACCCTAGCGGCGATTCCTTTGGGTAACACCACCTGGAGACTGTTAAAGGTTGCCTTTCTGCCAGCTTCGTCGCCGTCAAAAACAAGGTAGGCCTTTTCGGCGTAGCGGGCGAGAATGCTGGCATGAGTTTCGGTAAGAGCGGTTCCGCAAGCGGCGACAACGTTGGTGACTCCGCTCTGGAAGAGGCTAATCATATCGAAATAGCCTTCTACAACAATGACGGCGCGTTCCTTGGCGATGCTTTGACGGCTTTGGTGAAGACCGTAAAGAATGTCGCTCTTATGGTACATGGGCGATTCAGGACTGTTCATGTACTTGGCGCGCTTGACGTCCTTGTTCTCGCTCAGGTCGCGTCCGCCGAATGCGACGATAGCTCCCGTAAGGTTCTGGATGGCGATCATCAGGCGGTCTCGGAACTTGTCCGAAACACCTCCGTTGTCTCTTTGAACGGCTAGTCCCGCTTTTACGCAGTCCAGGGGAGAAAAGCCTTTCTTTACGGCATAGCCGATAAATCCTTCGCGACCATCGGGCGCGTAGCCAATGTGGAATTTCTTGCGCGTTTCGTCGGTAATGTGGCGGCTTGAAAGGTATTGCAGGGCTTTGGGCGAAAGAGCAAGCTGTTCTTCGAACCATTCGCAGGCCAGTTCGTTCAGTTGCCGAACCATCGTGCGTTCTTCGTCTTGCTCGTTATTTTCGGGACCACCGAGTTTAGGAAGCGGGAATCCGGTAAAGTTTGCCACCCATTCCACAGCATCTTTGAAACCGAGCTTTTCGTGTTCCTGTACGAACTTGAATACATCGCCTGCGGCACCGCAAGCGAAGCACTTATAAATGCCCAAGCTAGGGTTCACGTTCATCGAAGGACTGCGGTCGTCGTGGAAAGGGCAGACGCCAAGATAGCGCCCGTTACCCGAACGTTTCAGCGGAACAAAATTCTCGATGACCAATGCAATATCTGCATGGGCCTTGAGTTGCTGAATGATTTCGTTAGAGTAAAACGCCACGGCTCAAATTTAGCAAGAAAGACTGTCAAGATTTTGACAATCATAAAAAAAGAACCCGTCCTTTATAAGGACGGGTTTCTTTTAGTAGCGGGGGCAGGACTTGAACGCTGCGACCTTCGGGTTATGAGCCCGACGAGCTACCAACTGCTCCACCCCGCGTCGAGGTTGCACCATATATAGTAAATTTTTATAGCCCTGTCAAGGGTTTTTTACACGAATTTTTTCAGGATATGCTTGCTGGCGACGAAATAATCAATACCGCTAATAATGGTAATTGCGGTGATGACGCCCATCACAGCCTGCGGGAAAATGGCCCAGAATGACTCGTAATTGGGAATAATGGCACCCATGGGGTCCAATGCTCCCAACAGAATGGCAACGATGCCGATTCCCTGGAGGGCGGTTTTCCACTTGCCGCTACGGCGTGCCGGCATAATCAGGCCTTCGCTGGCTGCTAGCGTACGGAGTGTTTCAACGCTAGATTCGCGGAAGTAAATGAGAGCGACCATCCACACCGGAGCATAACCCGTGGCGATAAAGCACATGAAAATCGTCATGTTCGAAATTTTGTCGCTGAACGGGTCCAGGTACTTACCAAGTGTGCTCACTTCTCCGAGTTTGCGGGCGAGATAACCGTCCAAAAAGTCGGTCAGCATAAAGCCGAGCACCATCACCAGTGAAAGACTCTTGAAAACGAGGCTGTTGTTGCTGTAATCCAGATCGTTATCGTAGAAGAAAACCCACAAGAAGAACGGCGTCAGCACAATGCGGCTCATCGTGAGCTGGCTTGCAATCGAAAGCGGCTTGCGGTGTGCCGGATCGCGGTAATACCAATAAGCGTAGGCAACGGTCGAGGCTATAATCAAGAGAATCGAGGTCACCATGCAAATTTGCTGGTAGTCTTCGAGATTCAGCAAGTACACACCCATAGTAACTGTAATCGCGATGTTCGACATCTTGCTCCAGCGGCGTTTGCGGGGGAGCGATTTACCTTCGCGAAGCACACCGAGGCTGAACAGCGTGTGGGCCACAAGGCGGGCAAGCAAGAATACGCAACCGACAGCGAGTAACTTTTCGGCTTGGTCATTTTGCAATAAGTCGCGCACGAAAATGCTGGTCATCACGGCAAATGAAAGGAATCCGTCAATCACGTTCAGCCAAAGTCGGTAATAAGGCTTTTCAATTTCTTGCGAACGGAGTTGGTACAAATTAACCCAACCCATAATCAGGGCGATTGCGACTAGGGCGGTGGCGGTCTTGGCCATGCCCATCCAGATAAAGACAATGACAGCTATAAAAACCATCGCTCTTAAAACACTCCAAACGCGTGAGCGAAGTCTAATATCGGATGTCTGTTCTTGTGTCATTATAAAGCCTCTGTCAAACTTCTAATAGTTGCCTTGCGTGTTCGCGGATGGTGTCAGATTCGCCACCGAGCATGCGAGAAATTTCCTTTACGCGGCCTTCGTAGTCGAGTTCGACCACGTGCGTGTAGGTGCGGCCATCGATTTCTTCCTTGCTGACAGCAAGTTGGTTCTTGGCGCGGCTTGCCACCTGGTGCAAGTGCGTAATCGTAAGCACTTGGTGGTGCTGGCCCAAATTCTTGAGTGCTTCGCCGATGCTGTTGCCGACTTCGCCGCTGATCCCGGAATCCACTTCGTCGAATATCAAGAGGGGCACGCGGTCGAGGTCGGCCATCACGCTCTTGATCGCAAGCAGTACGCGACTGAGTTCGCCGCCCGAAACCGCTTTTTGCAGGCTCTTGAAACCTTCGCCGGGGTTTGGGGCGAGCGTAAATTCAATCTTGTCGGCTCCGTTCGGCGACAAAGTTTGCATGTTAATCGAAGTCTCGAAAATCGCCTTCGGCATGCCGAGCGTATGCAGGATGTCGCTTACTGCCTTGTCGTAGCGGGCCGCCGCATTCTGGCGAGACGTGGTCAGCTTGAGGGCGGTCGCCTGCAGTGCTTCGTGTGCCTTCTTGGACTGTCTGGAAAGTTCTTCCAAATCGGCGTCCAAGTTTTCGAGGCTCGAAAGTTCTTCCTTGCGTTGTTCGGTCAAGGCAATCAGGCCCGCAACATCGGTGCGGTACTTGCGCTTGAGTTTTTGAATCGCTGCGATGCGGGCATTGGCGCGGTCAATGTCTGCTGCGCTCATGGCTGCAGACGGACGCAAACGCAGCAGGTCCTTGCAAACGCTTTCGTAGGGGTCTGTCACTTCTTCAAGCGACTTCAAGTAATCTTCGTAATCCGGCAACTTTGTGGCCAGCGAACGCAACTTGGCCTGCAAAATCTGTACCTGGTCCAAAAGGCCGTTTTCACCACCGAGCATTCCCTGAATATCGTTCAGGTAGCGGGTTTCGGCTTCCTGCTTGCTTGCGCTGTTCACCTTTTCTTCGAGGGCTTCTTCTTCGCCTTCTTTCAGGGATGCCTTCGAAAGTTCGTCGAACTGGAATTTCAAGAAATCCTTTTGGGCGGCCAGGTTCTTGGCACGTTCTTCGGTTTCTTTGATTTTGTCCTGGATTTCATTCCAGGCGGCCCATTCCTTTGCATATTGGGCGGTGAGTTCGCCGTTGCCGGCGAAGTCGTCGAGCATTTGCGTATGCGTGCGAATGTCGCGCAGCAAAAGCTGCTCGCTTTGACCATGCATCTGGATCAGTTCTTCGCCCAGGCGCTGCAAGTCGGGGAGCGTTACAATCGCTCCGTTGACTCTGGCCCTGCTTTTGCCGTTTTCGGCAATTTCGCGACGCAGGATCAATTCGTCGTCACTGTCAATTTCCAGTTCTTCGAGAACTTTCTTGACTTGCGGCTCATTCGCAATATCGAATGTAGCTTCGACGACGGCTTTTTCTTCTCCGGTGCGCACCATGGTGGATTGCGCCTTGTCGCCGCATACAATGCGGAGCGCCTTTAAAAGCACCGATTTTCCGGCACCGGTTTCGCCGGTAATCGCAGTAAAACCATCGCGGAACGGAACTTCCGCTTGAGCAATCAAAGTAAATCCACTAATCGACAGGTGCTTTAACATACGACAAATAAATTAGCAATTTAGCTTGACACTAAGTGTCATTTCTCGAATTCGACAACGCTTCGGTAGATGGGGCGACCTTCCTTGCGGTACTTCTTTTCGAAACCGGTCATGATTCCTTCAGTAGGTTCTGCGGTGTTTCGTTCCAGAATTTTGCAACCCTTAAAGTTGTCGAAAACTTCGAGTGCGACTTCGTTGTATTCCTGGTGGTCGGTACCCCAGTAGAAAATGCGCTTGCCCGGCTTCAACACGCGGGCGACTTCAACCAGAAAATCCGGGCGCAAAAGGCGGTTCTTGTGGTGGCGTTCTTTCGGCCACGGGTCCGGGAAATACATGTGGAATGCATCTACCGTATTGTCTTTCACGCAGTCGCGCAAAAAGAAGAATACATCGCCGCGAAGCATGGTGGCGTTGGCGAGAGCGCCGGCCTTGTCCATCTTGCGCTGGGCAAATTTTGCCCAGGTGTAATCCCATTCGCTGCCCATGATGACGGTATCGGGGTGCTTGGGTGCATATTCCGAAAGGAATCCGCCCTTGCCGCTTCCGATTTCAACTTCCACGCGGTCGCCCATGTTCGGGAACATGTCTTTCCAGTTAAAGTCCAACTTGTGGGGGAGTCCGTCAGGCGTTGCGATCGGCTTACGGTCGCCGTGCGTGCGGAACACGTAATGCCAAAGTCCCTTCGATTCCGGGTCTTCTTTCAAGTCGCGGTAAAATTCAGGAATGACGACTTCTTTTTCAACTTCTTCAATGTTTTCGATATCGCTCATAAAACTTCCTACTGTCTACTGCTTACTTCCTACTAAACAAACACCACCACTCTATCTAAAAACTTCTCAGGGATTTCCTTTGCGACCATTTCACGAATATACTTGTCTGAATATTTCATGGAAAAATGGGAGAGGATAATCTTTTCGCATTTCACCTGGTCGCCCATGCGGTTCAAGGCATCAGCAATCTGGCTAATGTGCGTGTGGCCCTTCTTGTGGCTCATCTCGTAGTCTTCAGGGGCAAGGAAGGTGCATTCCGTAATCAGCACTTTTGACTGGAATACGCGCTGGTTTTCCAATAGGCTTTCGCCCATGCAGTCGCCCATAAAGCTCACCAGCGGATCGTACACTTCGCGGGTGATTTCGGCACCGCTTTCGCGTAGCTGGATGATTTCGTTGGGAGTCTTTCCCAGGTATTCATCCTTGAGTTTTTTCTTGTAATGGTAAATGGTTCCGCCCATGGCGTAAATGGAATGCTTGACTTCGAACGCTTCGAATGCCAAGTCCTTGCGGTATTCCAGGAACTGCAATTCACCTGCGTTTACGCCGGCAATTTCGGGGTAACGGAACTTGGTTTCGGGCACGCCTTCGAACATGGCCTCGGAGCGAATCCAGTCGCGGGCCCCGTCGCAAATGCGTTCGGGCATGTAGTAGATGCTTTCGCGTTCCACGCCCATCATCTTGCGCAAACTGTGATGACGCATCAGGCAACGGGCATGGTCGCCGTGGGCATGAGTCAAGAATACATGGTTCAGCGATGTCGCTGAAAGCGGGCATTCGCCCATATCAATGCAAAAATCAAGTTCGGGGAGCTGTATATAGGTCGCAAGTCCCGAAATCGAGAAGCCGACAACGGAGGTGCACGAAGTGTCCACGTGAACTTGCTTTAGGGCGTTATGAATGAATCTGCTTTCTGCCATGGCGTTTCTGCGCCAAATGTAGAAAAAAATAAAGGTTCCTTTCAGGAACCTTTATCATTGCTCATACTTAAGAGGCTTTATGCAACTTATTTCGTCTTTGCGTTTTCTGCAACAAGACGGTCAAAGTCGGCGCAGCTCAAAGCTTCAATGTGGTTACCCATAGCGACGCTACGGGTACGGGCGTTACCCTTCTTTTCGGGAATGCGGAAGCAGAAATCGTAGCTGTTGCCCTTGTCGGTGGGGATGCCCATCTTGAAGATGCGAATGCGTTCTGCACCCTTATTGTAAATTTCGTGATAATCGTAGGTATTCTTGATCTTTTCGAGACGCTTTTGCTGGGAAAATTCAAGTTCTTCGGTAATAGGGCCTTCCAACAGGAGCGGCAGGGAGTTCTGGAAACGAAGTTCAAGCTTGCCGTTGCTCTTTACAATAGAAGTTTCTTGAGGCTTAATCAGGTAACGCTGCTGCGGAATGTTCTTATAGGCCATGGTACGCACAGTACGGACCCCGCACATTTCACGCATGTCGGGCTGTTCCACAAAATCGATATCGCGGCAGATGGGAGGAAGATTCGTAGGGACATCCAGATTTTCGCCAGAGTTTGAACCGGCACAGGCGGAAAGGAGGGTAGCAATAGCGAAACCAGAGAAAAGCAAGATTGAAGATTTCATGCCTTAAATATAATTTTATTATTTCGAATTGCATTTTTTTTCTTAAGAAAGTGTGATTTTTTTATCCTAGGATTGTAAACTTTCGTTTTCTTTAGTCGGTTTTTAGGCCAGAAAGAGGCTGTTGCGGTTTTAAAAAATATCTTTCATGTTTGTGCAGAGAAAAAAATGTATTTTTGCCGCGGATTAAGAATTGGGTATAACATGAATATTTACAGCTGGAACGTGAACGGGTTGCGCTCAGCCCTTAAGAAGGGTTTTGCGGACTGGTTCTCTGCGACAAAGCCCGACATCCTGTGCTTGCAGGAAGTCCGTGCCGAAGTTGACCAGATTCCCGAAGAAATTGCAAACCCCGAAGGTTATTTTGCCTACTGGAATCCTTGCCGTCGCAAGAAAGGTTATAGCGGGGTAGGCATTTATACCCAGATTGAACCCGATCGCGTCAACTATGGCTTCGATATCGAGGAATTCGACGAAGAAGGCCGTGTGCTCCAGCTCGTGTTTCCGGATTGGGTCCTGAATAGCATTTATTTCCCGAATGGCGGCCAGGGTGACGATCGCCTTGACTACAAGCTGCGCTTTTACGATGCTTTCCTTGAAAACAGCAAGCGTTGGGTGGCCGACGGTAAGCACGTCGTGACGGTTGGCGACTACAATACCTGCCACAAGGAAATCGATATTGCCCGTCCTAAAGAAAACGAAGACGTGAGCGGCTTCTTGCCGATTGAACGTGCGTGGATGGACAAGTACGTCGAAAACGGCTTTGTGGATTCTTTCCGCAAGCTGCACCCTGATGAACGAGACCGTTATTCCTGGTGGTCGAACCGTTTCGGTGCCCGTAGCCGTAATGTGGGTTGGCGCATTGACTACGCCTTTGTAGACGAAGGTCTTGTTCCCAATATCGTGAGTGCCGAAATCCACTCCAGTGTCATGGGTTCGGACCATTGTCCCATCAGTATCGAGCTGGAACCCCCGTTCGCCCCGTTACCGATAAGTCACGAAGCTTAATTTGATTAACGAGATTTGACGATTTCCCAAGCGTCGTCAAAGAGCTTGGCTGCAACACCCGGATCACGCAAGAAGACCATGCGGTCGATTTCTTCCCTCGTGGGGTTGATTACGCGGTTTTGCTTGAACTTGTCGTCAATGATTTTTATTGAAGCCCTGTTGGGTGTTGCAAAGTTGGTTGATTGGGCTAACCTTGCTCCGTTCTGGGCGTCAAGAATATAGTTCATGAAGGCGTGGGCACCGTCGGCATTTTGGGCGTGACTGCTGAGCGTCATGGCATCGACCCACATAAAGCTTCCTTCAGTAGGGATCGCGTATCGAAGAGTCGGGTCTTCAGATATGGCGCTCATGGCTTCACCGTTGAAAACAATGGCTGCACTGATTTCGCCTTTTAGAACTTTGTCTTTAGCGCTTACGGAACCTTCAAAACCGGCGAAATGTGCGTCGCGTTTTGCTTCACGAATCAAATCAATGGCTTCGTTGATATCTTCAATCTTCACGCTGTTGGCGTTCAAGCCTTTAGCTTGCAAAGCCATCGAAAGCATCGAACGGGATTCGTCGAGCAGGCTGAATTTTCCTTTGACTTGCTGGGGGTTGAAAAGAATGTTGTAGCTGACCTTGTTTTCGTTAAGGGTCGTGTCGCGGTAAAGGATGCCGGTGGTTCCCCACAGGTAAGGAAGCGTAAATGTGTTGCCTGGATCATAAACCGGATTCTTGAACTGATCAGCGACATTTACTTTGTTTGGAATCTTGTCCATGTCAATTGGAATAATGAGTCCCAAGTGAATCATTTGCTGAATAACAACATCCGAGGCAATCACCACATCGTATTGTTTTTCGATGGCCTGCTGGAGCGTGCTAATCATTTGTTCCTGGGCTTCGTATTCTTCCAACTGCAGCTTGTAACCGGTCTTCATTTGAAAATCGGTAATCATTTCTGGGGCGATGTATTTGCTGTACGTAAGTACGGTGACTGTCTGGGGAGTCTGTTGCGATTTTTGGTCGCAACCACAGAACACCCCTGTTGCAAGGAGGACCATCGCAACTACAATGTAAGAAACCAAATTTTTCATACCATCTCCTTCTTTGACAGTCCTCCCAATCCCCATTGCTGCAACTAGCTGTGCAGGTATTCCACAATTGCGTCGTGAATCGTGGTGAACACACTGCGCAGTTCGTCTTCGTCTTCTTCCAGAAGCGTCACACGGAATCCCTTCAAGTCCGTGCAGAAGCTCGTGCTAGGCACAACACAAATCCCCTTTGCGCCCAGCAGGTAGTAAACGAAGCGGTAGTCCAAGTTCGTGGTCTTGCTGCACCATTCTTCCACTTTCTTCTTGATAATCGGGTTGTCGATCTTCAAGTTTTGGTGGCTGTTCAGCGTTCCTTCGCGGAAGATAATGGTGTTGTAGAATGCACCGTAGGTCGGGTTGAAATACAGTTCCGGAATGTCGGAAAGGATTTCATTGATGATGGCGCTACGGCGGCCAATCTTTTCGTTCAGGGCGGTGCGGTGTTCCATGAAGCGCGGATCACCCAGCACGCGAGGAATCGTCATCTGCGGGAGCGTGGTCGAGCAGACTTCCACCATCTTGGCGTTGTCGATCGCACGGCAGAAGGCGTCGAACTGTTCGTCCTTGTCGCGGTTGTAGTATTCAGCCCAGCCGCAACGAGCGCCCGGCCACGGGTATTCCTTGGAAATGCCCTTGAGGGCGATACCCGGAACGTCGCCGATGTATTCGGCGAGGGCATAGGCGTGAGCTCCATTGTACGTAATCTTGTTGTAGATTTCGTCGCAAATGATGAATAGGTTGTAGCGCTTGGCGATGTCTACAATCTTTTGGAGAATGTCGAGCGGGTAAACCATGCCCGTCGGATTGTCCGGGTTCAAGATCAAAATGCCCGCAATGCTCGGGTTATACTTCACCTTGTTTTCAAGTTCATCCAAATCCGGATACCAGTGGTTTTCCGGTTGCAGGCGGTAGGTAATCGGGGCCGTGTGGGCGTGAGCCGCTTCGGCAGAGCTGTGCGTGCTGTATGCCGGGGCAGGTCCGATAATGCGGGTGTTCATAGAGAGCAGGCTGTAAATGGTGGCGATAGCGTCACCCAAGCCGTTAAAGAACACGATGTCGTCTACGTTAATCTGCGTGCCGCCGAGCTTGTTGTTTTCTTTTACCAAGAATTCGCGTGTTTCGAGCATGCCCTTGGAGGGGCAATAGCCGTAGCTGCGGTTGGTGCGGGCAAGATCAACTACAATATCCTTAATCCAGTCGGGGACTTGGCACTTCTTTTCAATCGGGTCGCCGATGTTTTCCCAATGAATCGGCAAGCCGAGTGCCTTGAGCTGGTTTGCCTTCTTCACGATCTCGCGGATTTCGTAAGAAAGTTCCTTGGCACCTTCGCTCAATAATCTTCTGCGCATTTTTAGCTCCTAAAAGGGGATTTTTTCGTCTTTTTTTGAAAATAATAGAAAAAAGCTGGCTGTTCATATGTCGTAGCGCCTTAAAATATTCCAAGTTGGACTGTTTTGTTTTGGACTAGTGATTTGTGACTTTTTTTGTTTCATAAAAGTTACAAGCGATATAGATTTAAAAGCATATAACCCCCTTAACCCCGGAGGCACCCCATGAAAACCGCAATCTTTAGCTCTATTTTGACCGTCGGCTTGGGCGCTTCCGCTTGGGCCGCGACTCCCGTAGAAATCCCCATGGGTGGGACTCTTGTTATTGACAATTTTGCCAATGCAGATGCTAATTCAGCTCTTGGACCGTGGGACATTTACCCGGATGCCAGCGGAAAGACGACGTTAGATACGTCTTTCGTTTCTAATGCCGGAGTTAACGGAACCTCCAATGCGTTAAGGCTAGATTATTCCTTGGATGGTTCTAACGTCTTGGGATACGATCCGTTTGTAGAGGCCGCTGTCTATGTCGATAAAAATTCGGCAGCAGCGGACTTTTCTAATTGTAACGAGATTCAGTACGAATATCGTGGCAACTATGGACATTCTTTCAGGGTCATTGGCGATGTTGACGTGGCAAGCGATTATCACCATACGATGCTCGATGGTGAATATACCTGGCAAACGGCAACAATCCATTGGAATGATCTCTATCAAGCAGGATGGGGAATTGACGGCGATATCGATTACGTGAAAAAGAATTTACTTGCCTTCTCGTGGCAGGTTCAGAATGAAGACGGAACGGAGGGCTACCTTGAAATAGCGAACATCCGTTGCAAGCATGCGGCTGCATACACGGTTAGTTTCTATTGGGGTGATTCACTGCTCCGTAGCGAAGAATTTTTCGAAGGAGATTGGCCGAACTACAATGGTTCGTACTCATTCTCGACCGAAAAATATGAATATGAAATTAATGGCTGGACTCCTGAAAGGGATGTCGTTACGGCAGATGCTTCTTACCATGCGGTTTTGGATAGCTCTATCCGTCATTATGAGGTCCGTTTCATGAATCAGTTTGGGGATGAATTGATGTCCCAAGAACTGGAATATGGAATGATTCCAGCTTATGTTGGGCTGAATCCCGAAAAAATTCCCTCTGTCGGTTATTCCTATACCTTTAAGGGTTGGGGAAAGCGAGTGTGCGAAGAGGTTGAACATGAGTATTGCTATGATTACGGTAAAGGCGAGTATTGTGACTCCTGGACTGAAAATGAGTGTAAAATTGTTTACGAGGAATCTTTAGCGCCTGTAACGGAAAATGCTTGGTATTATCCGGCTTATGATTCGACCTTAAATAGCTATACGGTCAAGTTTGCCGATTACAACGGCGATTCCATCAGCGAAAAGATGTACACTTATGGTACGAAGGGCATCGAGATTCCTGCCGCTCCGACTCGTGCTGCTGCTGGTGATACGACTTACACCTTTAAGGGGTGGATGCCTTACATTGATGAAGATACGGAAGTTGATGGAAATGCGGTGTATGTGGCGACCTACACAGCGACGGTTACAAATGGCGAAGACACCGTAGACGTTGAACTCTATACGGTCACCTTTGTCAACGGTTCCGAAATTTTGCAGACGGGAGAATATGCCTGGGGCGAAACGCCGGAATATACGGGTGTAATACCGTCCAAGGATTCTACCGCAGAATATGTCTATACCTTTAGTGATTGGAGAGATCCGGAAGGATGGTACGGAACCCATGAAACATATGGCAATACCATATACATGGCGCTGTTTGATGAACAGTACCGTAAATACTGGATTGTATTCCGTAATGACGACGATACCGTAATTGATTCAATCCAATTTGATTATGGAAGTACGATTGGTATGTATGATCTCATGTATTACTATAATCTTAAGGTAAAGTCGATTGAAGATGGGTATAGCCAGGACTACTATAGTGGTGCTTGGACTCCTGAGCTCAAGCGTGTAACGGGTCGTGCCGAATACAAGGCCATTTACAGCTATAGGGTACGCTTTGCCGATGTCGATGGAAGGGTCATCAAAGATCAATGGCTCAAGAAGGGTGAAATCCCCGATTGCAAGGACTGCAATACGAAAAAGGATCCGACGGCTGAATACACGTATGAGTTTGTCGGCTGGAATAAGGAATATGCTCCGGTGACCGATACCACGACTTACATCGCTGTCTATAGGGCTGTTCCTGTGCCGAAGCCGACAGTTCAGGAAATTGCCGTGGGCGAGTCTCTGTTGATTGATGATTTCGAGGACGGAGACGAAATCTCTACTCTGGGAACAGGGTGGTTCGTGTATAACGACAACGATGCCATCTACGATATCAATGGTAATGATACGTTGTATTACAACTCCCAGATTTCGAAGATGGTCACAATTGCTGGCGATAAGGGCAACGTGATGAACCTTTTGTATAAAGGCGATTGCGAAATAGATGACGATAAGGGTAGACTCTATTGCCGTGGTTGGCTTGGTGCCGGATTGATGCTTGCACCTGAAGACCAGTCGCTTGACTTGTCGCAGTGCAATGCAATCCAGTACGATTACCGTGGTGGTGCGCATAACTTTAGAATTCAGAGCCTTTATGACAAGAATGATCAATACTTAGAAACGCATGTTGTGGGAAGTGATACCTTTACAACCGCAACGATTTTGCGCAGCAGTTTCGGTTATGATTATTGGTTTATGGGCAGTAGCGTTTCTGCGGATCTCGCGTTTACTCATGCAACCGCTTTCGTATGGAACAATATGCAAGGCGAAGGTACATTGGAAATAGACAACATCCGTTGCCTGCATAAGCCTAGCTATATCGTAAAGTTCTACGATGGTGAAACGTTGCTGGATAGTGCTGAATTTGTAGAAGGTGAAATGCCTGAATACAATGGCGAAACGGACCTGTGGTGGCTTGCGTATAATCGTGAAGACCCGCAGTATTCATATTCGTTCGATGGATGGACTCCGGAACTTGCTCCGGTACAAGCTGATGTTTCGTACCAGGTTGCATTCGAAAAGTCTCCCAAGACCTATGACATTTGCTTCTATGGGGATAAGGGATATGGCTTTGATGGTTACTGTCAAGAAGTGGAATACGGTCAAGTGCCTGTATTCGAAGGCGAATTGACTATCGACCCGGATGAATCGTGCAATGAATACGAGTTTACCAAGTGGCGCTCTTGTGAATACAAACTTGTTGCCGATGGCGGTTATCAGTATGTGTGTGTCAATGAACTGGTTCCGGTGACCGGCCGCAGGACTTACTATGCAGAATTTGACTGTAAGGATCCGAGAACGTTCACGATTACCTTCTTGAACGATAATGGCGATACGCTTTCTTCAAAGGAATACGGTTACGATGAGTATGTAGACGAACCGTATGCAGAAAAGGAAGCGACGGAACAGTATGTCTATAGCTTTACTGGCTGGTCTCCGGACGTAGAACGATGGGTCTATGAAGATGCTACCTATACGGCGCAATACGAAGCGTATCCCAGAGAATATAATGTGCGCTTTGTAAACAGCTGGGGAAGCTCGGTGTATGTTAACGACGAGTATGAAATTGCGTATCCGTATGGAACCCCGTATAGTGATATCGCTTTGCCGACAGAGGTGCTTGATGATGATCAATACTGGGATACGATATTTGTGTTTGCCGGTTGGGATATTGATCAGACGGGTGACGGTATCGTGAAGAGCGATATGGTAATCAAGCCTAAGTACAACAAGAAGTACGCCGTGCGCTTTGAAAGTTACGATTGGAATGGAACCTTTACGATTCCTGTGGGTGATAGTGAAGTTGTTTATTACCCTGAGGGCATGTCGCTTAGCCAGATTGTAAAGCCCGCAGATCCTACGCGTAAACCTTGGCATGACTATGAAACGGATTCAATTGTCAAATATGAATTTGCCGGCTGGTTGCCGACCTTTGGCGAAGACGATGTCTTGACGGGCCCGATGACCTTCAGGGCGAACTATAAGACCTCTGACAATAAATATACGGTGACCTTTATGGCGGATGATGAAGTCATTTACCAGATAGAAGTTGCTAAGGACTCTGTTCCTAAATATGATGGTTGGATACCTTACAGATCTTCGACTTCGGAATTCAGCTATGTCTGGGATAGCGAAGACGGCTGGGAACCGGCACTTTCTGCCGTGACGGGACCGGTGGTTTATCATGCCAAGTTTAAAGCTGTTCCGCAGCAGTACGAAGTGGTATTCGTGACTGAAGCTGGAGATACGATTTCCCGCAAGACGTACGGCTATGGTGCTACGATTACAGATGCTCCTGCCATGGCAACTATTGTCGCCGGCAAGACGGGTGAATTCGAGTATAGCGAAGACTGGTGTACATTAGGAACCGGTTGGCGTTGGTATGATAATGATGGCGATGAAATTTGGGAAGAATATCATTACATAAATTGCGGTAATCCTGGATTGGAACCGGTGACGGAAAATGTAACATATGTTCCCAATATTCGCTACCAGGTCGGTTTCTACGATGGTGATGGCAAATTGATGAACGATGAGTTCTGGTCCGACTTTGGTTGGTATCGCTACGGGGAAGAGCCTGAATACTACTGTGAAAAGGGATATTGCTACGGATATCAGATCCCGACCAAGACGTCTTCTGTCGCGTATGATTACGTATGGAATGGCGGCTGGACTCCGGCTCTTGATACTGTAAGGGGCTCCACCGGTTACACGGCTACATTCGACAGTACGCTCCGTCAGTATGAGGTTGTTTTCGAAGACGAAGACGGTACCGTGCTCAAGGCCGCAATCCTCTATAATTACGGTACATTGGTCAATGATATCATGCTTCCGCCTGACCCGAAAAAGAACCCGACGGCAACGACGGTCTACACCTTCAAGGGTTGGTCTTTGAAGCCGGTGACGGGAGATGTGACATACAAGGCTTCTTACGAAGAATCTCCCAGAATGTATCTGGTGACCTTTGTGGGTGATGACGGCAAGACCATTGTTGATACGGCAAGCTACGAATACGAAACCGATGTGTCTAAAATCGTGGTGCCCGAAGCCCCTGTCAAGGATGGCTTCAAGTTCACGGGCTGGACTCCGGAAATTGCTTCTGTGACGAGTGAGGCTACCTATAAGGCCAACTACGTTGAAAGCAACAAGTTCGTGGTTACCTGGCGTAACGAAGACGGCACGATGCTCCTGCAACAGACCTATACCGAAGGCGAAACGCCCACGTACGCGGGCGAGACACCGACCAAGGAATCTACGGTGGAATCTGATTTCGCGTTTGACGGATGGACTCCTGCTGTAGCTGCGGTTGCAAAGGATGTCGAATATACGGCCACCTACAAGGCTAGTGCTCGCAAGTACTATGTCAAGTTCGTGAACTACGAAGGAACGCTCCTCGATTCTACGGTCTATGAGTACGGTACGTTGGCAGAAGCTATTACGGTTCCTGCAGTTCCTGAAAGGGCTTCGACCGAAAACTACATCTACACCTTTGCTGGCTGGCTGCCTGCTGTCGGAGATGTGACCGGTGATGTGACATACATGGCACTGTTCGGAAATGAAAAGCGTACCTATACGGTTACCTTCGTGGATGAAAATGGCGAGGTGCTTAACTCGGATCGGTATTACTATAACGAGGTCGTAAACAAGCCGACTTGGGGCCCGAGAAAGACCACGCCGGAATGTTACTATGAGTTCGAATCCTGGAAACTTACGGCTGGTTCAAGCGATACGGTAAAGTCTGACATGGAATACACGGTCGTCTATTCAACACAGTGTGAGGAAAGACGTTACTATGTTGATTTCTATGATCCGATTGCTGAAGACTGGTATGGTGAAAAGGCATACGCATACGGTACCAAGGCTTCTGAACTGACGAACATTCCTAATGTTGTCGAAGATACGACAATTGGCGATTGCTCTTACCACTTTGTCGGTTGGGAACCCGAAATTACCGATGTTACCACGCACATGGATTACAGTGCTAAGTACGAAAAGACCTGTAAGACTCAGTTCGAGGTCGCATGGCGTAATGACGACGGCACGACTCTCAAAACGGAAAAATACAATAAGAATGAAATTCCGAATTACGATGGAGAGACTCCTGTAAAGAAGGATAGCGAAAGGTTCACTTATAGGTTTAGAGGCTGGACGCCAGAGATTACGGCAGTCGTTGCAGATACCTACTATACGGCCAAGTACGATTCTGCTTACCGTATGTACGACATCTACTTTGTGGATAGGTTCAATCACGATGGCTTTGTCAATGGCGAATGGGTTGCATCGTACCGCTACGGGACTGCTGCAAGTGTCGTTGCCAGTGACGTGCCGGCTCTTGCCGCCGTGGTGAACGGAAACTGCACTTACACCTTCAAGAAGTGGGATAACCCGATTGAAGATGTGACGGCAATTGCAACCTATGTTGCGGAATATGACACCGTCTGCATCGATCCGCCTGCAAGCTCCAGCAGCGAAGTACCGCCGGTATCCAGTTCCAGCGAACCGTCTGTGGTAAGCAGCAGCTCTGAAGTGCCTGTTGTATCTAGTAGCTCTGAAGAACCTGTTGTGTCTAGTAGCTCCGAACCTCCGGTCGTCTCTAGCAGCAGCGTCGTTCCGCCTGCAAGCTCCAGCAGTGTCGTGCCGCCGGTATCTAGCTCTAGCGAACCGCCTGTGGTAAGCAGCAGCTCCGAAGTGCCTGCAGTGTCTAGTAGCTCCGAACCTCCGGTTGTCTCTAGCAGCAGTGAGGTTCCGCCGGTATCTAGCTCTAGCGAACCGCCTGTGGTAAGCAGCAGCTCTGAAGAACCTGTTGTATCTAGCAGCTCCGAACCTCCGGTCGTCTCTAGCAGCAGCGTCGTTCCGCCTGCAAGCTCCAGCAGTGTCGTGCCGCCGGTATCTAGCTCTAGCGAACCGCCTGTGGTAAGCAGCAGCTCTGAAGTGCCTGCAGTGTCTAGCAGCTCCGAACCTCCGAAGTCTAGTTCTAGCAGCGTGACGCCGGAATCGTCTAGCAGCGATAATCCGACGTACGTCGCGAACAACCTGCAGAGTACTGTCAAGTTCGGACTTGCGAACAGGACCTTGACCATCATGCTCACGAGCCCCTCGGCTGTACGCGTCCAGGTGTTCGACATGAACGGTCAGCTTCTCGAAGGCTTTAATGAGTTCGTAACAGGCTCCAAGGACTTCGACCTAAGCGCCCTCAAGCAAGGCAATTACGTGGTACGCGTTACCGGGGATAATGTCAAGAAATCGACACGAATCTCGATACGGTAAGGTCGCCATAAGATAAACTTGCCCTCTGAAACAAATCCCGACTCCTCAAAATCAGGAGCCGGGATTTTCTATATTCGCTTCTATGCTTCACGGTACACTTTACGACCCCATCCGCCAAAAGGATGTTCCCGATACTCCCGAAGAACGGGTGCGTCAGGCGACGATCAAGTTCCTGATGGACGAGGTTAAGGTGCCGCAGAACTTGATTGCGGTGGAGTTCGCGCTTTCGATGGTGGAGCCTTCGACCGATGATCGTGTGGATTTGCTTGTGCAAAGCTTTAAGGATAACGCTGATTTAAAGCACCCCTGGCTATTGGTGGAATGCAAGGCTCCCGGTGAATACACTTGGGAGGCATTGCAGGTTCAGCTGAACAAGTATCTAAAAGTGCTTACGCCCAAGTATGTGATGCTTTCGCTAGGCGATGCGGTGCGTTATTTTGAGTTGGATGCTGTTACCAAGCGATTCAAGAAGATTGAAAAACTGCCGGAATTTACTTCACTACAGAAATAACGCTGCCGTCCTTAAATCTTGTGGTTAGCGTATCGCCAGACTTTAACTGATTTTTATTACGAACAAACTTTCCGTCGGCGTCAAGTGTAAGCGTGTAGCCTTTCGAAAGGGTTGTTTCGGGGTCGGCGTTCTTGACGCGAAGTTCCATCAGGCTGAATTTTGATTTTTCCAAGTCCAGAATTTTTCGGGAACCCTGGTGCAAACCTTCGGTGTCGCGGGCGATGCGATCCTGTTCGCCTCTAAAGACGAACTGCAAGTCCTTTTGCATGTTGCTCTTGTAGAGCGAAAGCTTCATGGCTTCTTTTTGAATCAGGCCGTTTACCTTTTGTTGCAAGCGGTTGCCGGTGTTAGAAAGATCCTGCTTGTAGCTGTGGATAACTTCTTTTGTCTGTAAAGCAATCCCTTGCGCCATGGCAAGCATCTTGTTCCAACTATCAGTAACGCGGTCAATCAAGCGCTTGGCGGTATCGGTGGGCGTGATGCAGGATTGGTATGCGACTTCGTCCAGCAGGCTGCGGTCAATCTCGTGTCCGATTCCCGTGAATACAGGCAGCGGGTAGTTAGCAACGGCGCGGCACAAGGCTTCGCTGTCGAAAAAGTTCAAGTCGGTTTTGCTTCCGCCACCGCGAATAATGCAAACCACGTCAAGTTCCGGGTCTTTTGCGAGTTCTTCGAGGGCGGCAAGAACAGTCGGCTCGGTGTCGGCTCCCTGCATCTTGGCGTAAGCTGTTTTTACCTTGAAGTTAAAAGGCGATTCGGCGAGCTTGGTGGTAAAATCCTTGTAGGCGGCAGTGCCTTCACCGGTAATCAAACCCACACGAACGGGAACGTCGGCAAGTGTCAAAGCCTTGTTCTTTTCAAGCAAGCCCTCAAGTGCGAGCCTCTTTAAGATGGCGCTCTTCGTGAGAGCCAATTCGCCAAGCGTGTAAACAGGGTCAATGTCTAGAATCTGGGCCTGCAGCTTGCCGTAGGGCACGTACAGGTCGGCCTTAATCAAAAAGCTGACCTTGAGCTGTTCCTTGAGTGTAAAGGGCTGCGGGTAGTTTTCAACCTTGGCTCGAATGGCTGCGAATTTTGCCGCAAAACAATACAGTGGCACGGTAGCCAGCGGGTTCACGTTCCCTTCTTCGAAGTCCGCAATACTCAGGTAAACGACTCTCGATTTCTCGTTAATCTGAGTAATCACGCCACGCACCCAAACGGCAGGGGTCGATTCCACCTTCTGCTTCAGGGCTTTCATGTATTGCGTAACGGTGTAGGACTTGTTTTCGCTTTCCATGCCGGTAATTATACTATTTTTGAAGCATGTCTAAAGTTGTTTCAGCCATGGAAGTCCGCCAGAATTTTGGCTCGATGTTGAACCAGGTCTCCCTCAAGGACGAAGAAATCGTCATCGAGAGAGCGGGCAAGCCCTTAGCACGCCTCGTGAGCGTGAACGCTCCGACGGCAGGGCTTTTAGACTTTCGTGATATCAGCAAGCTTCCCAATCATATTTGGGAAGACTAATTATTCTGCATTAGCAATAATCGAAACCTTCAGCGTGTCGCGCTTAGCGGGGTCGGCAACGCTCTGGGCAATCAATTCTGCCGTTTTGCCAATGCCGCTTTCCAGGGCGATTAAGTAATTGGACGAAATCTTCTGTTCGTTCTTGCAGTTTTCTTCTTCGTAGCGGCTGCTGTTATTCAGGTAGTTCAGGGATTCGCAGGTGACGAACCATTCAATGTCAGAACCGATGATCTTCCAACCGGTGTTAGAATGGGGTGCCATTTGGAAGACGAAGTCCTTGAATCGGAGGGTGTCTCCTGCGACGAAAATCTGTTCGTCGATGACTTCGTCTTTTTCGGAATCGTAGAACTGCATGGTCTTTAAAAGGCCCGGCTGTTGCACCATGGTAAAGAGCTGCAACACGTAACGCAGACTGTCAGGAATGCCTTGGTCCAGCGGGTCTGAATTCAAACGCAGGTAATGCAAGTAGTACGGGCCTTCAGACCAGTCATCGCCAATCTTGAAACTACCTCCGTTAACACTGCTGACCTGTACTTTCGACTTTTTATTTTTGTCCAAAATTTCAATAGATACATTCTGGAAGTTTTCGTCGTTGTAGTTCTGAATCCAGTGACGAACCATGACGGAATCGCCCTTCTTGTAGTCGCCGATCCATACGAATTGTTCCTGACGAAGATTGTACTTGTACTGGCCGATGTCGTCTTTGGACCGGGTGCGAACATAGGCTTCGCCGGGGAAGTTAATCGAGTCGGGCATAGAGAAGTATTCGCCCTGTTCCAGTTTGCGAGCCTTGGTCACGGCTTCGAATGTGGCGAAGGGGCCAGTCCAAATGCTGGAGAAACTTTCGGGCTTGATCTTGATGGACCAATTTACGGAGTCGTTGGGCACAAGCATCGTGTCCAGGTTCGTCTTCGAAGATCCCAGTTCCTTGTCTCCATCAATGAGCTTGTAGAGAATAATGTTTTCGCCTTCGGTTGTAAGGTTCACGCTGTAGCCTTCGTTAGCCGAGAAAGCAATGGACACTTCGTCGGGAGCATTGTCAATCAGCATAATGCCTCGCAAGGTGTCGGTCATTTTCATGGAGACCTTTTCGTCTTCGCCAATGTACTTGTAATAGGCGGAGTCTACGAGAACCTTGAGTTTCAGGCTAGATTCGTCCTTGAATTTGCCTTCGATTTCCAAGTAGTAATGGTTGTCGTTGAATGTCACGAAGGTGTTGGAATCCCTGAAGGTGGCGCTGGTGTCTGCGCCATAGCTCGGAATTAATGCGTTTCTGTAAATGGAGTCTTTTCTCGAGGCGTCCTTAGGGGCGGCCTTGGTTGCCTGTAGGTATTCGCCCAGCTCGTTCTTGATAAAGATCTGATCATCCTTGATGTTAGAGGTACTTGCGAATACCTTGATGCGGCTGCCCTTGGGGAAGTTGCCTAAGTACATCGGCAAGTTCGTGGCGTTACTATCGAGGTAGATTTCGCTTTCGTCCATTTTGGAACTGTCGCCCTTGAACAGCTCCACGTAAATGCGGAGCGTATCGCCCAACTTGACAGTGTCTTTGTAGTCAATATCGGCGCGAGTGCTTAAAGAGCTGCTAGACCTAAAGGAGGGAACCGAAGAACTGGACTCTTCGTCTGAAGCCGAAGAACTGGAGTCGTCGCCGCAAGCCGTAATGGCGACGGTCATGAACAATGCTGCACTAAAGCTTAAAAGTTTCTTGAACTGCATGGGGTTCTCCTAGTTCAGGATATAGAATTGCTGCTCGGCGGTGAATGCTTCGCCAATCACGCGCAAAATGTACTTGCCGGTGGGGAATGCCATCGCCTTGAATTTAAAGTGAGTTTTCTTTTCGCCGGCGAGATCGCGGGCGGCAACCGTGAGCATACGCTTTCCGAATTCGTTGACGATTTCAATCTGCACAAATTGCGGGTAACCGACCGTCAGGTCAAAGTCGCATTCCAGGTTGTAAATGTCAATGTTCACCTTAGTCAGCGTATAACCGCCGTCCATAGCTTCGCCGCCCACAGAACGGGAGTTGTCGAAGTAACCGACATAAAGCGAAGGTGCAAGGTCCCTGCCGGCGGCCGCGCTGTAGAGTACGGTTTCGCCGGGTTCCACTGCGGTAAGAATGAGGGTGTAAAGCTGCGAGGGGTGCTTGCGCTTGAAGAATTCGGTAAGTGTTGGCGTACGCAGGAATGCGCCGAGAGGTGCCTTCGGGTTAATGGTAATAATGCCTAAGAAGTCTGCGTACTTGGTGTCAACGCCGCCACCGGAATTCTTGCGGATGTTGAACTGGCCGCCGGCTTGCGGAATGTTGGCCGGAGCGTTTTCCCAGGTGAGTTCGTATGGAGCCCAGTCGACACCGAGCTTCTGGTCGCCAAAGTTCATTTCCTTGTTGGTTTCCTTAAGACCGAAGATGTTCAACTGGATGGGCTTCTTGATAGAATCCTTGTTGAATTCGAGCTTAAGGGCCGCATCGAATAGCGGACCCGGCAATGCGGACAAGTCGTATCGCAGGTAAATCTTTCCGGCATTTCCGGTGGTTACATTGGCAACGCGCAGGTCGGGGTCGGAGTTGTGAGGACTGAAGTTGTCGAATTCAGAAATCCAGGTGGCCGCACCCTTGCCGCTAGGCATGCCGTCTCCGGTATTGTCGATCGTGGTGTAGTGCTTGTCGAATACATAAACCTTACCGGTGTCCGAACCTGTCTGGTATCCGTCGTCGGCGGTAAAGATGATGTTGTAACGTCCACTTGCGGTAAAGGAGACGTCGGTTTCGTAAGCCATGCTGTCCGAGAAAGCCACCTTGCCCGGGCCAAGTCCCTTCTTCCAACGTACGGGGTCTTCGCAAAGGCCGTCACCACGACCGTCGTCCACAACGGAACCCTTGATCTTGAGCAGATTGGGCTGCACCAACACCAGTTCGTGAGGAATCGATGCCTTCGGCTTTTCGTTAGCGCCAAGCCTGGGGGCGTATCCGGTAAACAGCGGAATCAACACGCCGCCGTTAGGAGTGTGTTTCAGGTCTTTACCATAGAGCGACTTGATGGCAGAAGCCTTTCTCGATTCTTCCACAATGGTGGGGTAGGCGTTGCCGCGGGTCAATGTTTCGCGCAAGCCGGAAATAGAAAGAGACGAATTGTCGTTAATGAACATGGGGCGGTCTTTCGCCTTGTCACTAGCAACGATTTCAACACCGATGAGTTCGGCGTGTGCCTTGTTGAAGTTCTGAATAATGGTATTGCCCTTCTTGGCTGTCAAACCAAGAATCCAGACGGAACCGCCATTGTTTGTAATCTTCGGACCCTTGGTGTCGCCAATCAAGGCCACCTGGCGGCCCCATACCTTCTGGTAGTTCAACTGAATTGTGCCGAGGGTAACGTCTTCTAGGTAAATTTCTCCGCCGCCGATTTCGTCGGTTTCAAGAGAGCGAACCATCATGTTCTTCAACAGCAGGTTGCGCTTTGCTTTCATGATGATGCCGCTACCGAACTCGGAGAAGCGTTCAATCGTCAGTTCGTTGAATGCGCCTGCTTCAATAATGAACTTGCCTTTGCCGTCAATACGGCCTTCGATACCGATAATCTGACGAACGCGGTTGCGAATGTAAATGTCGCGGTTGATGGTCCAGCGGCCTCCGGGCGGGAAGTAGATGGTTTCTGCACCGTCGTCAATCGCTTCCTGAATGGCCTTGGAGTCGTCTGAGCCCGTATTAGATTTTCCACCGTAGTCGCCGGCAACCGTAATCCAGTTGTCTGCCTTCTGTTCGGGGAAAGAAGGCGTTTCTGCAACGGCTAGGCGCATGGACTGTTTGGGACTGTGGCAAAGTTGCGGAGTTTCCTGCGTGGCGAATTCAATGATTTCGCCCTGGATCATTTCTTCGTTGTATCCCTTCTTTTTAGACTGGATCATTGTCTTGTAGCGGGATACCTTCATGGAACGAATAAACATGTGGCTTTCGTTTTCGATTGCCGTGGGTGCTTTGACCTTCTTGTTTTCGTTGTCAAATTCCAGTAAGCCGTCCAGTAAACTCATCATGGCAGATTCACCATGGTTATACACGGCTGGTACGTGCCCTTTAAAGCGGAGGGCGCGAATGGCCAAGTTCATATTGTCGTTTTCGACACCGTACTTTCTTTGGCCGCCCATGGTCACGTGTTCCAGGGTGGCTGTTCCCGTTTCGCCTTTGGCGTAAATACCGATGTTAAAGCCGCGGATTTCGGTGTTCTTGATCAAGAGGGGGCCAATGCCCTCGGTAAAGCCCAAGTCAATGCCGTACACGCCGGAGGTATCGCCGGAATAAATCTTCACGTTGTGAATGGTACCCTGGTTTCCGGCGTTGAACTGAATGCCGATGGCGCCGGGGTTTCCCTTACCGGTACGAATCGTTACGTCACGAACGGCGTTTCTGTACTTGGGACCGGGGCCTTCGCCTGTAAAAATAAGGGCTTTCGGAAATTCGGGGTTGTCAAAGCCGTAGGTATTGTCTGCAAGCTGGATGATCGTTCCGCCCATGCTCTGGCCTTGCAAAATAGTGCGGCGGCTAGAGGATTCCTGTTTTTTGGTGGTAGGCCAAGTCAGCTGATCGGTAATCTTATAGATGCCATGGGGCAAATAGATGATAAAGTCCCCATCGGGGTGGTCGTTCAATGCCCTCTGAATGGCTTCGGTGTCGTCGGTCTTGCCGTCGCCCTTGGCGTAATAGGGGTCTTTTGTGACATTAACAATCGCAGAGCCCATGGGGAATTCCACCTGGGCAAATACAGATACCGCAAAAAAGACAACAAAATAAAATAGGGTCCTATACATACTAACCTCAATTGTAAATATATGTAAAAAAAAGACGAGGTCAATAGGCTCTAGTTTATTTTAGGCGGCTTAGCCGTATTTATTTCTCACATTTTTCGTACACAAAGGGGTTATGGTCGCCTTGAACCTTAAAAATGCGGCGGTCCCGTTCGCATTCTTTGTCTGTAACGGGGTACATTTTGTCCCAAGCCTCAAATAGTTTGCGGTCTTGTTTGGACAAATTAACACCGTAAGTCTTTTCCATGTAGAGACTTGCTCGGGCGATGATTCCGCGGGCTTCTTCTCGAGGTTGAGCCTTCTTAAGTTTAAAGTCCACGATCGTCTTGCAATTGCCATACATGGGCTCGGGATTGTTGGTCCACTGGCTGTACATAAAGTTATTGCGGTCCCCGTTGACCTCGCCAATGGCGGGGTACAGGTTGTGCATGTCACCTTCCATGATCTTGAACGTGGTGTCGTTGGCGCTGCAGTTCTTGCGGCCACCCTCACGCCAGCAGGGGAGGTGCTGACCCATGTTGTGGGCGGTCACCATATGCTCCCATTCAATGCGTTCGGCGCGTTTGAAGCTTTTGCGGTTCGGGTTTTCGCGGGGTTTAAAATCGCAACTGGAAAAATCCACGTTCTTCTTGTCGTCGTATCGGCAGCCGCAGTAGAGCGTTTCTTGTAATTCGCCGTAATACACCCGCTTCAGTTGCTTGCTGGCGTCGCGGTAGTTGTAATGCTTCGGTGCCGCCGTCGGATCAACTCGAGACCAAGCAATAGCGATAAAAACCGCCATAAGCAGTATAATTCCAAAACTTTTCATATAAAAACCACCTTGTAATATAACATAATTTCTCTCGTCTTTCGTCTCTCGTCTCTCGTCTATTATCTAAATTTGGCGCATGCAATCGCTCGGTATGGATTATTTGAATTCTCGGCTCATGTTCGGCATGGTGCCGGGGCTTGAATCGACACGGAAACTCTGCAACGCTCTCGGGAATCCTGAACGCTCATTCAAGACCATCCATATCGTCGGCACGAACGGCAAGGGCTCAACGAGCTATTACCTTGCTGGCGTTTTGCAGGCACATGGTTTCAAAACGGGACTTTTCACGAGTCCGCACCTGGTGAGCCTTCGCGAACGTATCCGTGTCAATGATATGCCCATTGATGATGCTGATCTGGATCGCTTGCTTCTTCAGGTGAAAGATGCTGCCGAGCGTGTCCAGGTGGAACCGACTTTCTTTGAAGTCCTGACTTTGGTGTCTTTCCTCTATTACGCCGAACAGGGTGTCGATGTGGTCGCTATGGAAGCGGGCATGGGCGGTCGCCTGGACAGTACGGCGGTTGCCTGCGGTAATATCGTGGTCCTCACAAGCATCGGCCTGGAACATACCGAAGTCCTGGGACCGACAGAAAGTGCCATTCTCAAAGAAAAAATGGCGATTGTAGATGCGGATCGTCGCCGAAACAAGACTTTCGTGGTTGGTGGCCTTTCCGAAGAATTGCTTGCAGAAGCCCGTGCTTATGCAAGTGAACTCGGTGCTGAATGCCTCGTTCCCGAAATTCGGACTGACATCAGACTCCCGAATTTGGGTCGCCATTACATAGAAAACGCGAGCCTTTCCCTGACAGCCGCAGAACGCTTTATTCAGGGCAGCGATCGTCCTTATGACGAAGCTTTGGCCCTCAAGACTCTTGAAACCCGCTCCTGGGCAGGGCGCATGCAGCAATTGACCGATAAAAATGGGGTAGTCCGCTACATCTTGGATGGGGCTCATAATTCCCATGCGGTGCGCCGCTTGGTCGAAACGCTCGCTCAGTATTATCCGGGAGTCCAGTTCCATTGTGTATTCGGTGCCCTCAAGGATAAAGATGTGGGTGAAATGCTCAAGTTGATGTCTCCTTTTGTGAGCCACTGGCATATCACCAAGACTCCCTACCCGCGTTTCCGTGAATTGGACGATTTGCGCTTGGAACTTTCGAACTTAGGATTGAAAGTCGCAAGCGAAGGCGAACTCAGTCGCGAATTTTTGGATCAGGTCGCTGCCACCGCTTTTGCAGAAAATGAAAAGATTCCTGTTCTTGTAACGGGAAGCTTGTATATGATCGGTGAAACGGTGCAGGTTCTCAAGGACGATTTTGACGGTTTAGCGTTTTTCCGTGGGCTAGAACCCTCGACTAATGAACACCGCTAATTTTGCGTAGAAAACAAATTCTGTAAATCGTTTTGGCTCCAAAACATATCTTGTAAATCCAAAAGTTTTTCTTGTAAACTTTAATTTTCGTGTTTTTTGCGTATTTATCGCCAAAAACGTGGATTTTATCCATTATTTCAAAAAATTTGCCGTTTTTTTCGTCTTTTTGCCCAAATTACTTGTATATTAGTATCAAAATTTTCCCAAAAGGCTCTTTTGGTGCATTTTTTGCTATTAGGAGACTTTGGAAACGTCATTGGAGATGATATATGGCAGAAGACTTGCAATACCTTATGGAACGCATCCAGAAAGATGCTGTCGATAAAGCAGAAACCGAGGCTGCGGCAATTATCGCCCGCGCCAAGGACAAAGCGGCAGAAATCGTGAAGGCGGCTGAAGCCGAAGCGAGCGCCAAGCTCGAAAAGGCTGACAAGGACGCCGAAGCGTTTACGGAACGCAGCGAACGCACTCTGGAACAGTCTGCCCGCGACCTCCTGCTTTCGGTAGGCAAGAACCTTGAAAAGATGATTATGGATTTGCTGAACCTCCAGGTGGAAAAGTCCCTGGATGAATCCACCGTGAAGCAGATGCTTTTGACCCTTGCTAAGAACTATTCTTCTGACATCGAAGTGGACTTCTCCGATGCCGATGCTCGCAAGCTCAGCTCCTTTGTGATGGGCGAATTTGCCAAGCAGCTTTCCGCCGGCGTTAAGGTCGAAAGCGACAAGGGCGTCAAGTTCGGCTTCCGCGTCAAGCTCGATGGCGGACACGTTACCCATGAATTTACTGAGGCTGCTATGGCCGACGCTCTTTCGGCCCTCCTCCGTCCGCAACTTTCTCGCGTAGTCAACGCAGCAGCTCAGGCGAAGTAGGAAACGATGAGCAGTCCTTCTTACTTGATGGCCTCTCTCCCGATGATCGAGCTGGGCGATGTTCCGCCGCTCACCTTGGAAGAGTTCCGCCACCGCTGTATTGGTATGCTGGACGAATCCGAGCTCAACGCTCTGGATGCGCTCCTTGCTGGCGAAGAATGTGACGACGAGTTCGTGACCGCTTACCAGGCTCACGAAATACAGATGAAGAACGTTTCGGGAAGGCTCCGCGCTGCTGCGTGGGGGCCTGAAGTCCGTTTTATGGAACGGTCCTTCCCTGGTTACGACGTTACCTTTGCCAAGATGATTCAGGACGCGTTTGCCAAGTCGAATCCCATGGAAAAAGAGCTGGATATCGACAAGGCCCGTTTCTGGCTTGTAGATTTTCTCGCCGGTGTAGGTGAGGGAACCGTCAAGCATGTTTATGCGTATGCGATCAAGCTTCAGATTTGTGAGCGTTGGGCACGCCTCTCCGAGAGTGCGGGCGACGCTGCCGTGTTAAGTGTTATAAATGCAAACGATCCTGCTTATGCCGCTCAGGCTTCGCAGGAATGACCGGAGGTCCATTTTCAATGGCTAGTATCGGAAAAATCACCGGCGTGAACGGTAACTTGATTCGAGTCAAGTTCGAAACCGCCGTATCTCAGAACGAAGTGGCTTATGCCAAACTTTCTCAGAAGAACAAGGAAGGCAAAACCGAAATTATTCCCCTTAAGAGCGAAGTCATCCGTATCCGCGGCGACTACGCCGAACTTCAGGTGTTCGAAGACACCACCGGCCTCAAAACCGGCGACGAAGTGGAATTTACTGGCGAACTCCTTTCTGTTGAACTCGGCCCCGGACTTTTGACTCAGGTTTTTGACGGTCTGCAGAACCCGCTCCCGAAGCTTGCCGAAGAATGCGGCTTCTTCCTGCAGCGTGGTAAGTATTTGAAGGCGCTTCCGCGCGACAAGAAGTGGGCATTTACCCCGGTCGCCAAGGTGGGCGATGTGGTTGTTGCCGGCGATACGCTCGGCACCGTGCCCGAAGGCGTGTTCACGCACCGCATCATGGTGCCGTTCCGCCTGCTCGGCAAGTGGACTGTGGAATCTGTCGCTGCCGCTGGCGAACGCACTGTCGAAGAAGTGGTCGCCAAGCTCAAGAACGACAAGGGCGAAACCCAGGACGTGACCATGGTGCAGACCTGGCCGGTGAAGATGCCGATCAAGGCCTTTGAAGAACGCCTCCGTCCGAGCAAGCCTTTGACCATGCAGCAGCGCATTATCGATACGTTCTTCCCCGTGATGCAGGGCGGTACGTTCTGTACGCCGGGCCCCTTCGGTGCCGGTAAGACCGTGCTTCAGCAGCTCATGAGCCGCTACGCTGACGTGGATATCGTGATTTTGGCAGCTTGCGGTGAACGTGCAGGTGAAGTGGTGGAAACCCTCCGCGAATTCCCTGAACTGATTGACCCGCGTACCGGCAAGTCCCTCATGGAACGTACGCTGATTATTTGTAACACGTCTTCGATGCCGGTGGCTGCTCGTGAAGCTTCCGTGTATACGGGCGTGACTCTTGCCGAATACTACCGCCAGATGGGCTTGAATGTGCTCTTGCTCGCTGACTCGACTTCTCGTTGGGCACAGGCTCTGCGTGAAATGAGCGGCCGTCTGGAAGAAATTCCGGGCGAAGAAGCCTTCCCGGCTTACCTCGAATCCGTGATCGCCGCCTTCTATGAACGCGGTGGCGTGGTTCGCCTGAAGGATGGTTCTACCGGTTCCGTGACGATTTGCGGTTCCGTGTCGCCTGCAGGTGGTAACTTCGAAGAACCGGTGACCCAGGCTACCTTGAAGGTGGTGGGCGCATTCCTCGGCCTTTCCCGTGAACGTTCCGACCAGCGCCGCTTCCCGGCCATCCACCCGCTGGATTCTTGGTCCAAGTACGAAGGCATCATCGATGCTAAGAAGGTGGCTGAAGCCCGTCATATCCTCGCAAACGGCGTGGACGTGAACAACATGATGAAGGTGGTGGGCGAAGAAGGTACTTCGATTGACGACTTCGTGATTTACCTGAAGTCCGAATACCTCGATGCTGTTTACCTGCAGCAGGACGCCTATAACGAAATCGACGCTGCCTGTTCCGCTGAACGTCAGGTTTATGTGTTTGACAAGGTCTATCAGATTCTTAAGACCCCGATGAAGTTCGAAGAGAAGGATGTTGCTCGTACGTTCTTCCTCAAGCTCACTCAGTCGACGAAGGACTGGAACCGCGTCAAGTTCGATTCCCAGGAATTCAAGGACCTTGAACAAAGTATTTTCGCTTCCGTGAAGGAGGTTTCCGCTAATGCATAATGTGGCATACCATCGTATTGAACGCATCGCCGGTTCCGTGATTACGCTCCGCGCCGAAGGCGTTGCAAACCAGGAACTTGCCCAGGTGACAAGTTCGTTCGGAACATCCCTTGCCCGCGTGATCCGTATTGACGGTGACATGGTGGACTTGCAGGTGTTCGCAGGTGCCCGTGGTATTTCGACCGACTCCGAAGTGCGCTTCCTTGGCGAACCGATGAAGGTTCCGTACAGCGAAGCTTTACTTGGCCGCGTGTTTAACGGTGCAGGTAAGCCCCGCGATAACGGCCCTGAAGTGGACGGCGAACGCATTACTATCGGTGGTCCTTCCGTGAACCCCGCAAAGCGTATCATCCCGAAGACGATGGTGCGTACGGGTATCCCGATGATCGACGTGTTCAACACGCTCGTGGTTTCGCAGAAGCTCCCGATTTTCTCTATCGCCGGTGAACCGTACAACGAACTCCTGGCCCGCATCGCATTGCAGGCTGAAGTGGACGTGATTATCCTCGGCGGCATGGGCCTGAAGCACGATGACTACCTGTACTTGAAGGACTTCCTCGAAAAGAACGGTGCTCTGAGCCGTACGGTGATGTTCATGCACACCGCTTCTGACCCGATCGTGGAATGCTTGCTCGTGCCGGATGCATCCCTTGCTGTGGCTGAAAAGTTTGCTACCGAAGGCAAGAACGTGCTCGTGCTCCTCACCGACATGACGAACTTTGCTGACGCCATGAAGGAAATCGCCATTACGATGGAACAGATTCCGTCGAACCGTGGTTATCCTGGCGACCTTTACTCTCAGCTTGCTAGCCGTTACGAAAAGGCTGTGGACTTCGAAGGTTCGGGCTCCATCACCATTTTGGCTGTGACGACCATGCCGGGCGACGACGTGACCCACCCGGTTCCGGATAACACCGGTTACATTACCGAAGGTCAGTTCTACCTGCGTAAGGGCCGTATCGAACCGTTCGGTTCTCTGTCTCGTTTGAAACAGCAGGTGAACGGTAAGACCCGTAGCGACCACCGTACCATCATGAACACCATGATTCAGCTGTACGCAAGCTACAAGGAAACTTTGGAAAAGCAGTCCATGGGCTTCAACATGAGTAACTGGGACCAGAAGCTGTTGAAGTATGGCCAGCGTTTCGAAAGCGAAATGATGGACCTTTCCGTCAACATTCCGCTGGAAAAGGCTTTGGACCTTGGCTGGGAAATCCTTGCTGACTGTTTCGCACCCGAAGAAACGGGTATTCCGACCAAGATGATCAACGAATATTGGCCCAAGAAGGGGTAATATGGCGAAGGTCAAGTTAACTAAAAACGCCCTCAAGGCGGAACGCGACGCATTGAAGCGCTTCCAGCGCTATCTGCCGACGTTGCTTTTGAAAAAGCAGCAACTGCAGATGGAAATGCGCACGCTCCAGGAGAGGGTGATGGCCAAGCGAGCCGAGGAGGACAAGCTCCGTAAGGGCATGGCTTCCTGGATTTCGCTGTTTGCCGAACCCATCGAATGGTCAAAGTACCTGTCGGTGAAGGAAGTGCGCCAGGGCGAAGGCAATATCGCCGGCGTGAAGATTCCGACATACGACGGGGTAGACTTTAATATCGCCATTCCGGATTTCTTCACCACGCCCGTGTGGCTGGACGACGGTATCAGAAGCCTTCAGGGCCTGATTTCGCTGCGCCTGGAACGCCGCGTGCTCGAAAAGCAGTACGAACTCCTCTCCAAGGAATTGCGTACTACAAGCCAGCGCGTGAACCTGTTTGAAAAGGTGAAGATTCCCGAAGCGAAGGAAAATATTCGCGTTATCAACATCTTCCTGGGCGACCAGCAGACGTCCGGCGTTGCCCGCAGCAAGCTTGCTAAGGGTAAGGCTACCGCCCGTACCGCAGCCCAGGATGCACTCGCGAAGGAGGCCGCCGCATGATTACTCCTATGAAGAAAGTGACGGTGCTGACGGTTGCAGGTGCGGTTGAAGAGACGCTCCAGGCGCTTCGTACGCTTGAAATTTTGCACCTCACGCCTTTGCAGGCGGCTGCAGGTGCCAAGCTGAACAAGGCCCGCGGCGAAATGAACCGCGTGCAGAAGGCCTTGGAAGTGGTGCCCGAAAAAGCCCCGAAGGGTGTGACTCCCGTGAAGGAAGCCGCTCCGGCAGCAAGCCTTATCGATGAAATCCAGAACCTGGTTGCCGAAAGCAAGCAGGCGGAAATCGACAAGGAACAGGCCGAAGAGGAACTCACTAAACTTTCCATGTTCAAGAACCTGGACCCCGCAACGGCAGCTGCCTTGCAGGCGAAGGGTATCTATGTCAAACTTTACCAGCTCCATGACGGTAAAATCCCGTTCGAACTCGAGGGCGAAGGCTCTATCGAAGAATTCGGTCAGGATGAAAATGGCAAGTATGTGGCTGTCTTGAGCAGGGGAGAAGCCCCTGTCGCCGTGAAGGGAAACTTCACCGAACTCACCATGCCGCAGAAGTCGCTTGCCGAATACCGCGAAATGGAAGCGAAAGCCAAGGAAACGCTTGCCCGCGTTGAAAAACGCCTGGGTGAACTTTCGGGCGTCAGGGAATCTATCGAAGACAAGCTCCTCGAAGTGGGTGACGACTACCGCATGGTCGAAGCCGAAGCCTCGATGGTGGGCGACAAGAACGTCGCTGCCGTGCAGGGTTTCTGCCCCGCACCGCGCGTCGGCGAACTCGAGAAGGCTGCCCGCGAACACGGCTGGGGCCTCCTGGTGGATGACCCCGCTGAAGACGACGATATCCCGACGCTGTTGACCTACAGCAAGCTCAGCCGTCCCATGCAGTTCCTGTACGACATCATCGGCATTTCGCCGGGGTACAAGGAAGTGGACGTGTCGGCCGTGTTCCTTTGCTTCTTCAGCATCTTCTTTGCGATGATCGTGGGCGACTCGGCTTACGGCCTGTTGTTCCTCGGTCTGGCACTCTTTGCCCGCTCCAAGATGCCGAAGGCGAACCCTGCTGGTTTCCACTTTATCTACCTCATGAGCATCGCCACCATCGTGTGGGGTGTCATCAACGCAAGCTTCCTCGGACTTTCTCCGGCGCTTGCGGGGTGGACGTATTACCTGGACATCACCAACTACGGCTGGTTGCCTGAACCGCTGAAGAATGCGATGCTCTGGATTCGCACAAGCGCCCCGACTGACCCGGCGAAGTTCGAAGCCTACAAGGCCTTCGCCCAGTCAATTACGCTGCTGCCCGATAGCTTCGTGCCGAAGGCGGCGGGTGCTTCCCAGATGCAGCATATCCAGCTGTTCTGCTTCTGCATCGCCGTGGTCCACTTGAGTATTGCCCATATCTGGAACGTCTGCGTGCGCATCAAGCGCAAGGACTCCACGTTCATGGCGCAGGTGGGCTGGCTTATCGGCTGTTGGGTGATGTTCTTCCTTGCGTGCCAGATGGTGCTCGGTATCGATATGCCGAAGTTCGTCATCCCGATGTTCATCGTGGAAGCCGTTCTCCTGGTGCTCTTTACCGTTCCGCCGAAGCGCCTCAAACAGGACTTCATCAGCATCCCGATGCTCGTGCTCGACGTGGTGAACAGCTTTACCGACGTGATCAGTTACATCCGTCTGTTTGCTGTGGGCATGTCCGGTGCGGCCATTGCCGAAGCGTTCAACGACATGCTCTCGCCGCTGTTCGGCTCCGCTGTCGGTATCGCCGGTGCAGCCTTCCTGCTGCTCTTTGTGCATGGCCTGAATATCGCGCTTGCGGTCATGGGCGTCGCCGTCCACGCCGTACGTCTTAACACACTCGAATTTTCAAATGGACTTGGCCAGGAATGGAGCGGATTTGCCTTCGCCCCCTTCGCCAAGCAGAAAAATTAAACCAAGGGATAATTCCCGCTACTTAATGAGGAAAAAACAATGGAACCGAATACAATGGTGACTCTCGCTAAAATGGGTGCTGCAGCTGCGCTTGGCATTGCGGCTATGGGCTCTGCCCTTGGTTGCGGAACGGCTGGTATGTCCGCCATCACGATGTGGAAGAAGGCTTATGCCCAGGGCAAGTCCGCCCTCTTCACACTCCTGGTGTTCGTGGGTGCCCCGATTTCCCAGACGATTTACGGCATGTTGCTCATGAACTTCATCCTGAGCAAGGCTGCTGAATCCGGCTTTACCAACTGGGGCGGCTGCCTCGGCGCCGGTATCTTTGGCGGTCTCGGCATGATGGCTTCTGCCTGGTATCAGGGCAAGTCCGCTGCTGTGGCTTGCGATGCTCTCGGTGAAACCGGCAAGGGCATGGTGAACTACCTCATGGTGCTCGGTATCGTGGAAACCGTGGCCCTGTTCGTTCTCGTGTTCTCCATGATGGTGCTCTAATCCAGCGAGGTAACACGTATGGATCAAGCTCAACTTTTAACGCTCGCGAAACTCGGCGCGGTGGCGGCCTTGGGCCTTGCCGCGGTGGGTTCTGCGCTAGGCTGCGGGACTGCCGGCATGGCGGCCATCGGAGCCTGGAAGAAGGCGTATCTCAAGGGTAAGAACGCGCTGTTTACGTTGCTCATCTTCGTGGGCGCGCCGATTGCGCAGACAATCTACGGTATGTTGCTGATGATGTACATCCTGAACAAGTCCCAGGCGGCTCCGGCCAACTGGGCTGCATACCTGGGTGTGGGCATCTTCGGTGGCATCGGCATGATGGCCAGCGCCTGGTATGTGGGCAAGTCCGCTGCGGACGCCTGCAACGCCCTCGGCGAAACCGGCAAGGGCCTCGTGAACTACCTGATGGTGCTTGGCGTCGGCGAAACCGTTGCCCTGTTCGTCATGGTGTTCTCCATGATGCTGGTGAGTTAGACGAAAGAACGCTTCGCTACAGACGAAAGACGAAAGAATTTGTCATTGCGACGTAGCGAAGCAATCTACTTGAGAAGTCTTTTTCGAATAGCGGGGCAATGCCCCGCACCCTTTTTTTATAATTGGACTATGGAAATTTTTAAGATTGACAGAATATCCGTAAAGAATTTCAAATCCCTAGCGGATTTTGAAATAAGTGATATTCCCATGTTTTCTTGCCTGATTGGAATCAACGGTTCAGGCAAGACAACGCTCCTTCAGTTCCTTGACTTCGTGAAATCGCTGATGAATGGCAATGTCCCTCAGTGGGTTAATGAACAGGGCCTGAACAATGTGACGGAATTGCTTACTCTTGGTGGCGAGCGTAAGTATTCTATTGATATTGAAATTGATGCGACTCTTGGAGAGAAAAAAGCTTTCTGGAAAGCCAAGTTTAATACCCGTGAAATGCGGTGCACTGTGGAAACGCTCAGGGAAGGCGTTGTCGAATATCGTTATGAATCAGGCAAATTGAATATTTCGGAACCGGACAAGAAAATTCAAGTTATCGATTATGGCCCGTCCAATTATTCGGGGTCTATTTTTTCTTTCAGGGAAACTGGATTTAGTAAGTTTATAAGACAGTGTCGATTCCTGGGGGTTCTTGACCCCCATGCGATTGCGCAGTCGTCGCGTGTTGCCAAGGCACAATCCGTGTCCGTAGAGAGCAACGGACGTAATCTGAGCGGCTTTATCGCAGGTTTGTCTGCCGATAACCAGCGTAACCTTCTTGCTCAAATTCAGAACTTCTATGCTCCGCTTAAGGCTATGGAAATTAAACGCCAGCAATTTGGCTGGAAATCCTTGCTTTTGAGTGAACTTGAAAAAAGCGTGTTCTCCGCGACAAATCTAAGTTATGGAACACTCCGCCTGTTTGTTCTTTTGTCACAGCAATTTACTGATGACAAGGTGATTCTCTTTGATGAAGTTGAGAATGGCCTGAATCAGGAACTTTTCGAAAAGTTTGTTGCGAAGTTGCAAAACTACGGTGAACCGAAAAAACAGGTTATCGTCTCTACGCACAGCGGACTTTTCTTGAACTACTTGACCGATGACCAGGCGCGTTCGGGAGTCTTTTTCCTATATAAGGATAAAATAGGGCATACACACGTCCGTCGGTTCTTCGATATTCCGCAGATGTCGGAAAAATTGAATGTTCTTGGTCCGGGCGAAGCCATGGGCGATACGGACCTTATTGAACTGTCCGATCAACTGTCCGATTAAGGTGGAACCTATGATTGAGTTCGTTGTTTGCGGCGAAGGTTCCTCCGATTTGCGGCACGATGCCTTTAATGACTATGATAGCCCGCTTGCAATCGCGGTCAGGAATCTTTTGGACAATTGGTATTCCGAAGATGTCTTAATGTACATGGTTTCCCGGTCGGAGCTTTCCGACGCGAATAAGAACGACAAGCCGAAAAGAAAAGCCTATGTTCGCGGAGCTAAGAATCCATATCCCAAGACAGTTTCGATATCGGCTTTTTCAGCCTGTTTGGCACGAAAGGCTGTTGAACATGGGGACGCCTGTGGTGCAATTCTCTTTGAGGATATGGATTTCCCTTCGCATGAGAATCGCGACAAGTATTACAGGGCCATGATAGCCGCGATGCATTCGGGTTTCGATAGTGAAAATTTTAGGATGGGCGTTCCTATGGTCCCCATAACCAGAAGCGAATCCTGGATGCTCTGCCTTATAGATGATGAGGCTGCACAGAAGTCCTTTTATGAGAATTTGTCTGGCTCCGACAACAGCCCGAATTCGGGTAAGAAAGTCTTGGCGAAGATGCTCGGTTGCACGGAACGTGAAAATTACAATGTAATTCGCAGTACGGTTGAATCGTATGATTGGAATTTGCTGCCAGCTCCAAGCTTTATATTTTTCAAGAACAGGCTCCATGTTGTTTCGGCATTAATGTTACATGAAGCATTCCCAGATGGCTTGAATCTTGAAAACACCAAGATTCCGAATTAATCTATGGACCGTAAAGACGAAATAATCTTGATTCAGGTGCGGCTTCTGCGGCTTGCCGCCAAGACCTGGCATAAGGATATGTCGGAGGTTGCGAAGTTGTTTCGACAGTACAAGGTCTATGACTTTATGCAGGACATGTACGAAGAGTTCCATGTGCAGGGTGATTTGGCAAGCCTCAATGAGGTTGAAGCCTATCTAGTCGTCCCTTAAAATCCCGCCCAGCCCGCATAACTATTGGGAAAAACTGATTTCTACCCTGTGAAAATATTGCAAGGTTTTCTAAAATATGAC